>CBESZZ010000034.1:0-13752 GCA_965534055.1 uncultured bacterium
ATTCAGGTACTGTTGGGGCAGAGCTACCCGAAACCGGGCCAACAGCAGAGCCTGAACGATTCTCTGCACAGCTCGCATGCGCATCCTGCGGAGTGCCAACCGTCGAGATCGGGCCACGGCTGTTCTCGTTCAACACCGCGTACGGCGCATGCCCTGACTGCAACGGTTCGGGCGTCGAAGACCGCGTCGACCCTGAACTCTTGATCGCCGACCCGCGCAAAACGCTCCGCGAAGGCGCGCTCGTTCCGACGACCCCCAACGGCTACATCGTGTATTCGCAGGTCACGGTAGACGTACTCGACACGATTTGCCGCGCGCACGGATTCGATGTCGACACGCCTTGGGAACAACTCACCACCGAGCAGCACGAAGTCGTGCTCTTTGGATCGGACCGCATCGAAGTCCCGTTCGGCAAACACCCGCTCGAGAACCGCCTGAAGTGGAAGGGGATTGCCGCGCGGCCGCGCGCCACCGGACACTACGGCGGCATCATCCCAACCATCGCCGGCATCTTGGCGCGCAGCCGCAACAAGAATGCGCTGCGCTTTGCTCGGTCGGAGCCTTGCTCCGGATGCAACGGCACAAGGTTGCGCCCCGAGGCCCGTGCCGTGCGCATCGGCAACGTCGACTTGCCGACCCTTGCAGCACTCGAACTGCGCGCACTACCTGATGCGCTGGCAGGTGCGCTGACAGAACTTCAGGAGCACGTCGCCATCAGCGAGAGCTGGCAAGCAGAGCTTCAGGCGCATTGCGCTCTTCTCGACCGGCTAGGAGTCGGCTACCTGCCGCTTGCGCGCAGCTCGGAGTCGCTCTCGCACGGCGAACTCCAGCGGCTTCGCCTCGGCACCCAGTTGCGCACCACGCTCGACTGCATGATGGTCGTGCTGGACGAACCGACGGCTGGACTGCATCCAACCGATCGAGACCGGCTGTTCGAGACGCTGTTTGATCTACGCAATCGCGGCAACAGCGTGCTCGTCGTGGAGCACGATCCCGAGTCGATGCGACGCGCCGATTGGCTGATCGACGTCGGCCCCGGTGCTGGAACCCTCGGTGGCAAGATCTTGTTCGCCGGCGAACCAGCGGCGCTGCTAAAGAGTCGCATTCTCTCGACGCCCACCGCGGCAGCGCTTCGCGGCGAAACCCTCGACGCCGCCGGCCACGTCAGCCCACGTCGCATGGTGGAACAACCACGCAGCGGGCAAGACAAGGCACTGAGCATTGCGGAAGCCAAGAGCAACAACCTGACGAGTTTCGCCGTCGACTTCGCTCTTGGTCAGCTCCACGCCATCACCGGCGTTTCTGGTGCTGGCAAGTCGACACTGTTGCAAGAGCTCTCTGGTGCACCGATGGGTCGCGCCTCCGACAGTCGGCCAACGATCCTGCGTGTCGACAGCAACCCGATCGGGCGCACGCCGCGCAGCAACCCGGCAACCTACACGAAGCTCTTCGACATCGTCCGGCGACTGTTCGCGAAGACTCCAGATGCCAAAGCCAGGAAGCTCAACGCAAGCGACTTCTCGTTCAACACCAAGGGTGGTCGCTGCGAGTCCTGCGAGGGTGCAGGTTTCGAAAGCATCGGCATGCACGGGCTGGCTCCGGTCCTGTCGCAGTGCAGCGCGTGCCAAGGACGCCGATTCAGGGACACCGTGCTCGAAGTCCACGTTGCCGACAAGAACATCCGCGAGGTGCTCGATCTCACCGTCGCTGAAGCACGTGAGACGTTTGCGGAAGAGCCATCAGCGAAACGTATTCTCGACGCTCTCTTCGCCCTGGGTTTGGGCTACGTCCAACTGGGCCAACCCGCGCCAACGCTTTCTGGTGGCGAAGCCCAACGCGTGAAGCTCGCAGCCGCGCTGGGTCGTCCTGCCAAGGGCCAATCCGCGTATCTACTCGACGAGCCATCCAAAGGACTCGCAACCGCCGACGTCGCGGGGCTGAGTCACGCGTTCGACAGCTTGGTCGACGCGGGCCACACGGTGATTCTCGTCGAGCACCACCCAGCGCTCATCGCCCGCGCCGATCGGGTACTGGACTTAGGCCCCGGTGCGGGGCGTGACGGCGGCCGCATCGTTGCTCACGGCACGCCTGCACACGTTGCGAGCGTCGCTGAATCCAAGACCGGACAGGCGCTTGCGCGATGGGCCAAGAATGACGCTGAACCCCTTCTCGCCCAACCGCAACCCCGCAGCGCCCCACCAGACAGAGACACCCGCCTCATTGGCGTACGCACCAACACCCTCCGCAACATCGACGCGACGTTCCCCTGCGGCCAAGTCACGGTGGTGACCGGCGTCTCGGGAAGCGGCAAGTCGTCGTTGGTATTCGACACGCTCCACGGCGAAGCGCGGCACCGCTTCCTCGTCGGTCTACCGAGCTACGCTCGCGACCAGTTGCCCCGTGCAACGACGCGCGAGCTCGAATCGGCGACCGGCCTCACGAATACCTTGGCGATCGATCAAGGCACACGTGACTACGGTTCGCGATCGACTGTCGGCACCTTGACCGGCGTATTGACGGACCTGCGTCTTTGGTTCGCGCGCGGTTTTGACCGTACGGGAACGACAACGCAAACCTTCTCTTTCCTGCATCCACAGGGCGCGTGCGAGGCGTGTGCCGGCCGCGGCAACAAACTGCGTTGCGATCCAGCTCTGTTGGTCGAAGACGGCACCCGGAGCCTTGGTGACGGCGCGCTGCACGGCAGCAAGGCCGGTCGCTACTACACGGAACGCAACGGCCAACACCTAGCGATCCTCGACGCGGTCGCGAAGTCTTCCGGTCTCGACTTTGGCGCTCCCTTTGCTGAGCTCAGCGCCGAGGCGCGGGATGTTGCAATGCACGGGACGGGCGACGAAGAGTTCGACGTCGTGTGGACGTTCGAGCGCAAGGGCCGCAGTGGCGAACAGGAGCTGCGTTCCGCCTGGCCTGGCTTCTGCGGTCTCGTGGACGCCGAGTTCGCACGTCTACGCGAAGATGCGCGTGGCGCCGCGCTGCGTCCGCTGATGAGCGAACAAGAGTGCACGACATGCGCCGGCACGCGCCTCAGCAAAGTCGGTCGCACTGCGCGCTGCGAGGGCCACACGCTTCCCAAGCTGTGCGCCATGCCGGTGAGCGAATTGCGCGAGGTGCTGAGATCGAGCACGTCGCCCATCCTGGAAGCAGGCTTGGGTTCACGCATGCTTCGTCGCCTGACGCGCATGCAGGACCTTGGCATCGCTCATCTATCGATGAACCGCGCAGCACGCACGCTTTCTGGGGGTGAAGTCCAACGCGTGCGGCTCGTTGAATTGCTCTTGGGTGGGATGGAAGGAATGACCTACATCCTCGACGAGCCGACTTCGGGACTGCATCCCCACGATGCGGAGAAGTTGACCGATGTGCTGACGGATCTCGCCAAGGGAACGTCGCGCGTCGTAGTCGTCGAACACGACCTCGAAGTGATCGCCGCCGCAAACCACGTCATCGAACTCGGCCCGGGAGGAGGCGGCTCTGGTGGACGCATGATCTTCGCCGGCTCGCCTACCGCACTGCAGAAGATCGACAATTCGCACACCGCGACATCGCTGCGTGCTCGAGCCCAAGGGCTCGCGCTGGCAGATCGCGCACCCAAGCTGCAACCAACGGGCGATGGCTGGATTCGAATCCGCAACGCCACCGCGCGCACGCTGCGTTCCCTGGACGTGGACTTGCCGATCGGCGCACTCACAGCGATCACCGGAGTCTCCGGAAGCGGCAAGTCCACGCTGGTGTTCGAAGTCTTGGCGCCGTCGTTGAGAAGTGGCACGCCGCAGGGCTGCAAGTCATTGCATGGTGCCCCCTCCCGCAACGTGGTCAGCCTCGACTTGGCTCCGCTGCGTTACGGCCCCACGGCAAACGTTGCGACCGCGTTGGATCTGTCCGCCCTGCTAAGCAAGCTGTGGGCGACGGGTCCCGACGCGAAGTCGCGCAGCTTGCGAGCACGCATGTTCGCATGGTCCGCCAAAGGTGGTCGCTGCGAGACCTGTGGAGGCACAGCCACGGTAGGTCTGGCGACGGACGTCGTGGGCACGGTGCTCCAAACTTGCGGCGCCTGCCGCGGCAAGCGCTTCCAGCCGGACGTTGCGGGCTGCACCCTGACCACGAAACACCAAGCCGTGGTTCCATACAGCGCAGTGTTCGAGAACGAGCTGAGCGAGCTCGCGCAGCAGCTCCGTGGCTGCGACGTGGCCTTGGACCGCGTGCTCGACATCCTGCTGGATCTTGGACTTGGCTATCTGCATTTGGGCCAGTCCTGCCGGACCCTGTCAGGTGGCGAAGCGCAGCGGTTGCGCTTGGCTCGCGAACTGATGCAACCGCTGAAGGATCAACCAACGGTCTACCTATTTGACGAACCCACCACCGGACTCCATGCCGTGGACGTAGAGCACCTGCTGCGATCGCTGCGACGCTTGGCGAGCGAAGGCCACACGGTCGTCGTCATCGAGCACGACCTGCAGGTGATCGCGCAGGCTGACTACGTCATCGATCTGGGACCCGGGGCGGGCAGCGAAGGCGGCCAGCTGGTCGTGGCTGGATCGCCGCGCACTTTGGCGAAGACTGCGGAGTCCAAGACAGGACGGGCTCTACGAACGCTCGCCCGCGATTGAGCATTTCGCCGCCGACACCCTGCGAGTGTTGAACTCAAGCGCTAGGCTCGGCAACTGCACCTCACACTCTTCAACCAGCGCTCCAATGTCTGAAACCAACGATCCCGAGACCACAGACACCGCCGCACCCACCCAACAGCCGGAAACAGACACCGAGACACCGGCACCCTCAGAGGTCTCGTCAAGAACAGTCTTTGCCGACAGCTTCGACGAGATGTCCTCGCCACAGATGTTGGTGGGGTTGGGCGCAGGGATCGCGCTCCTGCTCGGGTTCATGAGTTGGTATTCGTTCGGCGGGATGGCTCAGAACGGCGAGCTGAGCAACGGGATCGTCGTTGCGATGCAATCCAACCTGAGCGTGAACGGATTCAGCCCCTGGCACGGCAAGCTCTTCTTCGGCACATCGTTGGCCACTGCGCTGATTGCCCTGGTACCCGGCGTCCGAGAGGCATTCTTTCGCGGCAAGCCCCAGCGCACCGTGGTGCTTGCGCTGTTGATCCTGGCCGGCGCCTCCTTCTTTCTCGGCCCGCTGCTGTTCTTGCTGAAGTTCGAAGACGTTTCTATGGGCACGATGTTCTCCGCGAGTAAGACCATTTGGTTCTGGTGCGCCCTCGTGGCCTCGGGGGCCGCGGTCTTCGGCGCATTCAAGCTGCTGGGCGAGCCCGACCCGGCCTAGGAGCCGACCCCAGTGTCGCTGGTGAGCGACGCGGGGTAGGGTGTCGGGGTGAAATCGCCCCACGCCACGTCGATCTCGTTCCTTGCCACAGCCCTGGTCGCCGCAGCCCTCGTCAGCTCCGGGCGCGCGCAGACCACGGAGGAATCCGCGGAACCCGCCCTCCCCAAGAACGCGACGGCAGCGGAGAGCCTAGCGCCTTTGCCTCGGGCTCCGCGTGCTGTCACGCCCCCGCCGATCGGACCGGTGCATTGCGCCGCTGAGTATGAACCGATGGAAGGCATCCTGATGGCGTGGGAGGGCCCGAACTCTTGGCGTCAGATCCTCGCCCAGATGGCGGCACACATCACGGCGACCGGCAACGCGGATGTCTTCGTCTACGTCGACACCACAGCCGAGCAAACCAGCGCGGCTGCATCGATCACCGCGGCCGGCGCCGTCGCTTCGCGCGTGCAGTTCCGCGTCCGCCAAACCGACTCGATTTGGATGCGCGACTACGGTCCGCGCTACATCTATCAGGGTGACTGTCGAGCCATCATCGACCACACCTACAATCGGCCACGGTTCTCCGACAACGCAGTTCCTTCGCACTTCGGGCCAACCAAGGGCCATCGCGTCTACGAACTTCCACTCGTGCATGGCGGCGGCAACTACCACCTGGATGCACTGGGCAGGAGCTATACGACGCGACTCATCCTCAACGAGAACCCAACGCTCACCGAGCCGCAGATCGCAACGATCTGGCAGGACTACCAGAACGTCGCCACGACCTTCACCAACCCGTTCCCCACCAACATCGACTCGACGCAACACATCGACATGTGGATGCAGGTGTTCGGGGACAACGAGGTGATGATCTCAGACTGGCCGTTCAACTCCGGTTCCGTGCAAGATCAGATCTGTGATCAGACCGCGGCGGCAATGACCGCGAACGGCTACACCGTGACCCGCGTGCCAGCGCGCAGCGTGGGCGGCACGCACTACACCTACACCAACGTCGTGGTGTGCAACGACCTGATCTTGGTGCCGCAGTACACGCAGTCCAGCGTGACACAGCACAACGCACCTGCGCTTGCCGCATGGCGGGCAGCGGCTCCAACCAAGACGATCCAACCCATCAACTGCCAAGCAATCGTCACGGCAGCAGGCGTCATGCACTGCATCGTCATGCACGTGCCGGCTCCCCGCGGTGGCGCGATTCCAACGGCGTTCGCAGTCACCGGCAACACGGCCGCGAGCTACGCCCCGGGCCAAGTGATCAACCTCGAATGGCTTGCCGACGACGATGTAGGTGTGACTCAGGTCGATCTCGCCTGGTCCGCGGACGGCGGCGTCACCTTCCCGTACACGATCGCCACAGGGATCCCACACCGAGGCTCGGTGCCGTGGACCATCCCCAGAATCCACACGACCCGCGGTCGCTTGCGCGTGACGGCACGTGACGCCCAAGGCAACACTGGGGTCGACGTGAGCCAGGTCAACTTCAGCATTTCCAGCTCGGTATGCCAAGCTAGCTCGACCCGCTACGGCGCAGGCAAGCCCGGCACCGGCGGCACCCCAGACTTAAGTACGGACCTGCCGCGCATGGGCGACGCGATGGGCCTGCAACTCACTACCGTGCGTTCAAACGCACCGGTAGTGCTCATTCTTGGCACCGGGCGCGCAACCGTGGCCTTCGACGGCGCGACAATCTTGGTCGCGGCGAGCAGCACGATCGACGGCACGACGACGGCACAGGGCAACTGGAACACGTCGTTCCCGATCCCCACCGCCATCGCCCTGTGCGGTCTGCAAGCAAACATCCAGGCCTGGAGCCCCAACGATCCCGTGGCGACCGGCGCAGGTTGGACATGCTCGAACGGCGTCGAACTTCAGATCGGTTGGTAGGACCAAGGCATCGCGGCGAGCAGCGACGCCTACGCTGAACAACGAGGATGACCTCAGATCCCCTACGA
This sequence comes from uncultured bacterium, assembly GCA_965534055.1. Classification (GTDB taxonomy): domain Bacteria; phylum Planctomycetota; class UBA1135; order UBA1135; family UBA2386; genus CBESZZ01. Next base: position 7,254 of record CBESZZ010000034.1, read on the forward strand.
GACCTGGTGCGGTCCACAACCGGCGGCGATGAGTCGGCGCTGCAAGACCTCGTGGCTCAATGCACCCCCCGCCTGCTGGCCTACGTGCGATTGCACATGGGCCCGCACTTGCGCGAACGCGAAGGGTCGGTCGACATTGTTCAGTCGGTCTGCCGCGAAGTGCTCGAGGACATCCAAAGCGGTTTTGAGTACCGCAACCGCGGCGCGTTCTTGCGTTGGTTGTTCAGCACTGCGTTGAACAAGATCCGCGATCGGCATCGCTACAACCAACAACAGCGCCGCTCGCCCCAGCGAGAAGTCGCGCACCCTGCGCTTCACGAAACCATGGGCTACGCAAACTGGATGACGCCCAGTCGAGAAGCGATGGCCCAAGAGGACGTCGAGCGCCTCGAACACGCGTTCGATCAACTGCCGTCCGAGTACCAAGAAGTGATCACACTGGCCCGCATCGTCGGCATGAGCCGCGCTGAGATTGCAGAGGAGATGGGCAAGACCGTGGGCTCGGTGCAGATGATGCTCGGGCGCGCGATGTTGAAGCTGTCCGAAATCCACAAGCAACAATCTTCGACCGAGGACTGACAGGCCTGTTAGCCGCCTTCTTCGAGGCCGTCTGCATCCCAAATGTGCCAGTAGGACCGCCGCCCCCACTCCGTCCAGAACCCGAATAGGCGACTGCCGTCGGCGCTGAATAGAAGGTCTCCAGCCTCGGAGTCCATCGCGACCCGCTGCAGTCCCGTCTTCGTGTCGTACAGCCGAAGCTGACCACGGTTGAGAGTTGCGATCATCTGGCCGTCCGGTCGGTGCACGATGGCCCCCGCCCCACCGCGAGAGGAGAACAATCGCCGCGTCTGTTGCAGAGTGAGCGAATCGAGCAACACCCCGTCATCACCCACGCTTGCCACGAGATGCGTCCCGTCAGGGCTCCAGGCTAGGTCCGTGATGCCGTGTTCATACTTCGCACGTGCGCGCTCCTCGCCGGTCATCGAATCCAACAAGAAGATGTCGCCCTGGGAGCTGCCGAAAGCCACGTGCAATCCGGATGGAGAGAACTCCGTCGGGTGCGCATGCCGCGGAACTTTGATCTCCCACATTCGATTCAACGTCTGCGTATCGAAACAAATCATCTTCGCTTCGCCAGTGGTTGCGACCACACGATCACCGGTTGGAGAAACGATCAGGCTCTGGCAACGCTCCTCACCATCCCAAAGCACCGTCGAGCCTGTGACCTCTGCACGCTCGATGTCGATGACGCGAAGCGAGTTGTCCCATCCCACCACGTACGCGCGATTGCCGTGAAGAGCCACGCACTCACCACCCATGCGCTTCACGAGTAGCTCAAGATCCATTTCCAAACGAAACGGTTCCATGTTCCAAACGTAGACGTGCGCGTCGATGGAACACGTTGCGATCCGCGTGCGCTGAGGATCGGCCGCGATCTTGCGGCAATCCAACCCCATGGGTCGGATGAAGTACTGGCTGCGCGGCAATCGGTCCCAGACTCGAACGGCGTGTTCCGCACTGCAGGTTGCCATCCGTTGATTGGGAAGCATCGCAATCCCATTGATGCGTTGACGATGCCCGTTGAACTGACCCAGCGAGTCTCCCGACTCAACATCGAAGGCTGTACACGCCGGCAGGATCGATCCGCCCACGGCGTAGAGCACGCCAGAAGCTTCGTCGATCAGCAACTGGCGTACGTAGCCCGAGGTCTGCATTGCGCGCAGCAACTTGCGAGTCTGCCAATCCCAAACCAACACCCTGCCGGAGGTACCACCGGAGACCAGTAGGTTGCGTTGTGGACTGAAGAGCAGCGCCGACACGCGATCTCGCATTGGCACGTTTCGGTCGCGAAGCGGGATGTTGCCGTCTCGAGTCAGCGACTCGCCGACTTCTTGCCCGTCAAAATTCATCGTGCCAATGAACCCTCGATAGGTGCCCACGATGAGGTTCTCGCCATCTGGCGTGAACTCCATGGAAAGCAGGATTCGCTTCGTAGAACCTCGCCGCGGCTCACCCGCACCGACAGTGGTTGTGCCGGTTTGCAGCGGAGGGTTGTTTGCGCTGAGCGCGAATTGATGCCCGTCCTTGGACAACGTGAGCGCATGAAACACATCGTATTCCGCGAGCCGACCCACCACCCGTTGCTCTTCGAAGTCCACGACCTCGACCGCTCCCGCCGGATTCCCCGACGCGACCACAGCTCTTCGCCCACCGTCCATGGACAGGACTCTGAATACGGGACTGCCATGCAAAGGGATGCTGCCGACTTGAATCCTCTGTTCGAGATCCCACAGATCAACTGTTCCTGCCGCTGTACCGACGGCGAGCAATCCACGGTCCGTGACCACGACGCCCCTTGGTTCGGACGGCAACTCCAACGCGAATCGCGCACTATCCAGATTCGACGTGATGAGGTCGTACTCCCACCCTCGGAGCGCGGAAACCGTTGCTTCGAGCCGCTCACGGGCATCGGCGACGTTGCCGCGCAGAATCGATGCATTCGCAGCAGCGAGACTGGCCGTGTACGACTCCCATTCCGCAGAGCGCCGGGCGACAATCGCTTCATCCCGTGCTTCGCGCACGTTGAACAGGCTCCAGATCACGGCGGATGCCGCCACCAACAGCGAGAGCATCAGAACTCCGGCAATGGCAACAGCCAGGCGATGGCGCCGGGTGAACTTTGATACGCTGTACGCGAACGTGAGCTTCCGCGCTGCAACAGGCTCGTTGTTCAAGCATCGGCGCAAGTCGTCCGCGAACGCGCCCGCGGACTCATACCGCCGTTCAACCCTGCGATCGAGCGCATGCAAAGCGATGCCGTCGAGGTCACCACGCACGCTCCGCAACAACCGCTGCGGCGTGGTGTTTCGCTGCAACGCGACCTTCGACATCTTGTCGCCGAGCGTCTTCAACTTCTTGCTGGGCGGTTGAGGATCGGTGTCGCGAACCAGCTGCAGAGCTTTCCCGATGGAGGTCGTGTCCAACTCCTCGGCCGAATAGGGCAGCGTTCCAGTGAGGAGCTCGTAGAGCAGCAAACCGAGCGCGTGCACATCCGTTCGAGTGTCCACCGCCTCACCTGCCGCCTGTTCGGGGCTGGCATAAAGCGGCGTGCCTATGAACCCGCCATCCATCGTCAGTTCGACTTCGGCGCCTTCCTCGTCCAAGAGCTTCGCAATCCCGAAGTCGATGATCTTCGGTCGATCGACGCCATCGACCTCGGTGACCAGAACGTTGGACGGCTTCAAGTCGCGGTGAACGATCTCGCGTTGATGGGCGTGCTGCACGCCGGCACACACTTCAAGGAGCAGATGTAGCCGCTTCTCAATGCTCAACTGACGGCGCTCGCAGTGCGCGATGAGCGGTGCGCCCCGAACCAGTTCCATCGCAAAGAACATCCGACCGTCGTCGGTTGTGCCAGCGTCGAGAATCTGCGCGACGTTTGGGTGATGCATCCGAGCAAGCGTTTGCCGTTCGGCGGCAAAACGCTGCAGGCCGCGAACACCAACCCAGGAGGGCAGCAGCTTCACCGCCACGGTGCGACGGACCGGCTCAAGCTGAAGCGCTTCGTAGACCGTCCCGAACCCACCCGATCCAAGTTCGCCAACAATCTCGTAGCCACCGATTTTGGAGGGAGCGTTCACCAAATCGGCTCCATCCTGCACCGGGCCGAGCAAGGTCTCGCTGTGCTCAAGACTCGCCGTCAAGCGATCGATCGCTTCCGCATGATCCGGGTGAGCGTCCCGCAGCGCGCCCAGCACCCCGCTTCGTTCGAGCGGAGCCGTCGCGAACCAGAGGCCAAAGCACTCCTCCTCGAGTTTCTCAGGTAGTGGATCGCTCAACGAAACAGCCGACTCCCAAACGGGACAAGGACACGGAACCCATCAATAAGCGGATCCCAAACACCAACCTCACGCGAATTCTCGCCCGGCGCCGGCAAAACCGTCGCCTGATCCAACGGCCCACGGGTGCTGCCGTGACCGCAAAACCGGCCTCAAGGCGTCGGCTTACAACGCAACGAATCTACGCGATGCCGAACCGCAGCGGATCTTCTGGGTCGAGGACGAACTGACAGAAGCCAGTAATCCAGGCCGAGCCTTCCAGCACCGAAACGACCGCGGGCGTCGATTCACCCACAACCACCGCGCTGTCGATCCAGGCGCGGAAGCGCGTGCCGATGACGCTTTGCCCGACGAACACCTCGTTGGGCGAGAGCTTGCCGCTCGCGTGGAGCAGGGCCAGCTTCGCCGAAGTGCCCGTGCCGCACGGCGAACGATCGTAGGCCGTGCCAGGACACAGGGTGAGATCGACCGATCCCATCCCCTCAACCGGAGTGCCGTCGGCAGGGGTCAGCGGCCGCCAAAGTTTCACGTGGTCGATGCGCTCAAGTTCACCCGTGTCCGCACGACGGCCTTGGACTCCCGCACTCTCGAGCGCGTCACGCACAGCGAAGGCTGCGCGCATCGATTCGCGCAAACCGTCCTTGCTCAACGTGACGCCCAGCTGCTCTGCGGATGCAAACGCGAACCAGTTCCCGCCGTACGCCACGTCCACAGTCACAGTCCCGTAGCCTGCAACGCTTAGCTCCACGCCGCACTGCGCTGCGTAGCTCGGCACGTTGCGCACGCGGCAAGCGAACGGCTTTCCGTCTCGCGTCAAGACCTCGCACTCCACGACGCCAACCGGCGTGTCCAAGATCACCGACGTCTGCTCGCCGGTACAGGGAACCACGCCCTGCGCGATCAGCGCACTGGCGACTCCCATGCTGCCGTGGCCACACATGCCCAGGTAGCCATCGTCATTGGCGAACACCACACCCGTGTGCGCTGACGGGTCAATTGGAGGGCACAGGTAGGCGAGCACGATGGCGTCATGCCCGCGTGGTTCGAGCACGAGCGCGCGACGGGTCTCGTCCTGCGTCTCGCGCAGCCAATCGCGCCGCGCAATCATCGTGTCGCCCTGCCAAGCCGGCAAACCGCTGGTCACGATGCGTGTGGGCTCCCCCTCGGTGTGGGAGTCGACAACGTTCAGGATCTTCGCACTACTCAACATGGCGGCATCGTCCGCTGCGCGGCATCGAAACGAAAGCATACGTTCATCGCCGACCTTGGAGCGGCGCCAACGCCTCCCACAGCGGGCGACAGTCCGCTTCAGGCAGCGGCAGGCGCGGCGGTCGTGGAGGTCCCAAGTCTTCGCCGAGCCGTCTAGCGATCGCCTTGTATGCCGCCACCGGGCGCCCCGTGGCGCGGCATACGGCGACCAGCGCGGCGAGCGGCGCAGCATCGGGAGACTCGACACCCAAAGCAGTCGCGGCGCGCACCGCCTGGCAAAGCTGCGGCAAGACGCATGCAGCTTCAACGATTGTCGCCGACTCATCACCCAGTCCGGGAATGGGCCTGTATTCCCACCGCTCGCGACCGGTTTCGCTCGCCGCATCGCTCAATTCGACGCCTTCAGCGTGGATCGCGCCGTAGAAGCGCGGCTGCGCACGCGCGTAGGCGGAGGTTCGCACATCGTCTCGCTCGGTGGCGATTCGGATCGGCACGCTAATGCCGTCGTGGAGCGCTCGTAGATGCGCGGTGAGCTCCGTGGGTCGAAGCACCATGGTTCGAGGAATCTCGACCACCACTTCATCGACCTCCGCACGCTCAGCGACCGCGGCCGCGCGCAACACGGCCATGGTCGACTCGCCGTGCAGCCAAGCCACCACACCACACCGACCATCAACCGTCAGACTGGTCGTTTCGAACAACAGCTCGAGCTCTTCGGGTTGCAACACCGTGCCTTCTCCAAGGCAAGGATGTCCAACGAGCACTGCGGCCACGGAAGCGTCGACCGCGCGATTCACAGCGCTGCGCAGATGCGCGCGGTGAACGCCGTCACGACCGTCGTCAAACGGCGTGAGAATCGGCGCAACGACGCCGGGGACCCGTTGCAGTTCGTCCTGCACCATGCGCCGAGTCTGCACCACGTTCGCTGGAAAAGCGACCGCCCCAGGGCGCGTGTGGGTCACGTCCGCCGCGCAGCGCTTCCTCGGGCTACGGGCTTGGGACCTGATCAGGCACAGAACACCTCAGAGTCAACATCGGGATCTCCGGCGGTGTCTTGACGCGGATCGGCAAGAAGGTCACCCCCACGCCACGGCTCACGTAGAGCCGACTGCTGTCTTCATCGAACGATCCTTCGACGAAGCCAAAACGACTGTGGTGGATGAGGGCCTTACCGAACACCTTCACCTGCCCGCCATGGGTGTGGCCGGCCTAAGTGAGGTCTACGTCTCCAGCGGCCGCTTCGAAGAAGAAGTCGGGATGGTGCGAGATCAGAACGCAGGGCTCCTCAGGACGCCGACCGGCCAGGGCGTGGTCGATCCGCGGCGTACCTTCGGTGAGGTCATCGACGCCGGTAAGCCACAGGGAGCTGCCACCATGTTCGATGCGCTTCCCCTCGTTGATCAATACCTGCACGCCTTGGTCTTCCAAGAACGAGCGCCAAAGGCCCGCAT
>CBESZZ010000035.1:0-13590 GCA_965534055.1 uncultured bacterium
GTATCCAGGGAGCAGCGGTTGCGCGTGAAGCAGCCATGCTCGGGATGACCGTTCTGCTCGTGGAGAAGAACGACTTTGGCCAGGGCACCAGCTCGCGAAGCTCGCGCCTGGTGCACGGCGGCTTGCGGTATTTGCGCCACGGGCACGTCCGGCTTGTGCGCGAAGCGCTCCGAGAGCGGGAGATCCTCCTGCGGGCGGCTCCGCACCTGGTTCACCCCGCACCGATGGTGATGCCGTTCTTCAAGGACGGCGGTGGCTCCAAGTGGCTGACTCGTCTCGGCCTGCGCCTTTACTCCGGCCTCGCGGGTCAGAGCTCGATGCCGCGCCCCAAGAAGCTCTCGCCCCAAGCTGCAATCGAGGCGTTCCCCGGGCTGCGGAGCCAGGGCTTGAAGGGGGCTGTGCGCTTCTTCGATGCACGTACCGAAGACTTCCCGCTGACCTTGGCGGTGCTGCGCTCAGCCGTGCGCTCGGGTGCCGTGGCCGCGAACCACTGCAGCGCGGTGCACTGCGACGCTTTAGGTCAGGCTGTGCTGCATGACCACGTGCACGATGTCACGGTCAACGTCCACGTTCGGAATGTCGTTAACGCGACGGGTCACGCGCTCGATTACGTGCGCCAAGCCATGGGCGTCGACGCCGAGCCGCTCGTGCGCGTGAGCCGCGGCACGCACCTGGTGTTCGAGCCTCGGGAAGGTGAGAACTCGCTCGCCGCTTTCCTGCCCGACGGGCGGATCCAGTTCGTGATTCCACACCAAGACGGCACGCTGGCGGGTACGACAGACGTCGACGAGACCTTGCCGGCCGAGACGGCAACGCTGCAGCCGTCGGTTCTGCAAGCCGACATCGACTACCTGCTCGAAGCGCTGGGGTTCTTGATGGACGCTCCGCCGCGCGCGGAAGACGTCCTGCATGCTTACTGCGGCTACCGAGCACTGCCCGCGGGAAACGGCCCGGCGGGAGCCCTCAACCGCGAGGCCTTCCTCCATCGTGATGAGCTGTCTGGTGCTGCGCCGGCGAACTCGCCTGCTTGCGCCATGTGGTCGATTGTCGGCGGCAAGCTCACAACGCATCGCAGCTTGGGTGAGCGCGCGGTGCGCGAAGTGACGGGTTTCGCCGGCCGATCGACCACGCCAGATGACGTGTTGCCCGGCGGCGACGGTGCGCAGGAGCCGCTGGATCCGCTGTGGTGGCGCTACGGCAGCGAACTCACCGCGGTGCGAGCGTTGGTGGCGAACCGGCCCGAGCTGGGCGAGCGGCTGAGCGATGCGCGGCCGTTTCTATTAGCGGAGATCGTGCACGGCGTGCGGACTGGTGGAGCGGTGAAGTTCACCGATGTGATGACGCGGCGTCTGTGGCACAGCCAGGGTGCCGACCGCGATCGTTCGGTGTGGGAACGGGCGTTCGAGGTGTTCGCCGCGGCAGCTGAAGCTAGCGGCCTACCGGTGCCATCCTTCGCCGAGGCAGCAGCCGAGCTCGAAGCTGAATTGGCCCGCGACCTCGGCGCCCTCGCACCGCTTGAGTCTGCGCCAGTGTAGTTGGCTGCGTTCATCGACAGGGCTTGCTGATCGCGTTGCCAGTGAGACAGCCCCCCTAAGTAGGTCTGCCAAAAGTTGCGGGGTGGCGGTGGCGATGTCCAGGGTGTCGGCGCCGATCAGGGTGCGTGTTGTTTGCTTAGGGAACGGTTACATCTCTTTCCCATACAATGCATCTCTCAGCGTTGCATTTGACCGCAATGTCGACGAGTGGCACCAATACCTCGGGGACGAACGCCAGCAGGTGGACAGGTTTTGTCTTGTTCGCGAGCGATGTGGTTTCGCCCCTAAACCCTACCCAGTAGTCCCAGCTTGGGCAGTTGTCTACATCGAAGAATTCTGTAGCGCCTTGTGCTAGCCCATCGCTCATCGTTTCCTCTGGATTGAAACGTAGCAATCTGCCGGTAGTGGGACGCGCCCGTTTATCGGTACTTCGAAGCAGGCTGCGACGTTTTGTGATCACCATGCCTACAGCGATTTCGAGAGGTGAAGTGACTTCGGTCAAACTTAAGTCTGCGCCAAAAATTCCGTCCGGGTCCGGGCTCGGTCTTAGGTGCTCGGTTCGGCTACATCCCACCTTCCTGGAGTCCAGCCAGGTCGCGCAATCAATTACCGGTTCTGTTAATGGGTCGATCATGTTTGGCTCTCGATTATCCTCCCGTCGCTCTCCGAAGCAGCTCCGAATCGATTGCGTTGATTCGCACGGGCATTGCTTCGAAAGCTTTGTTGCCGACGGCATTAGGATTGGTTAGGTTTCTCAGGGTTATTTCTTTGTATGCTTTTATCGCTTCAGTTGGGACGCCGTCAAGCGTTCCTGCCGCTCCAGTTCTTGCGGGTCCTTTGCCCAGAAACTTGTTTATCTGTTTGGTGTGTGGGGCATAGATTTCTTTTAGGTCATCTGTGCTCAAACCTTTTAGGCCAGCACCTGTCTCTACGACCTCATCTGCCCATTTGACGCATTTGAATGCCTTCTTGAGTTTCTGAAGTAATTTCGTTATCGATCCTCCAGCTAGTCCGAAGCCTTCCTCTACCAAGTCGTCCAAAGCTTCGTCACGCTCTTTCTTGGCAAGCGCTAGCTCTGCCCTTGAGATTAGAGCTTTCAGTTGCGCTCTGAGCAGAACGTTCTCCATCTCTAGGAAGTCACGATCGTTCGAGAGGTTGCCTAGTTCTCTCGGGTCGGGGAGCTGTGGCAAACCAGAGCCATGTCCAGTTGTTTTCACCTGGAGGCCCAGCGGATCTGCAAAATCTATTGCGGCGTTCCCCAGGAACGCATACGGATTGCCCGCCGAAAACGGATCTGCCCACTGCCCCTGAGGGTCCATTGTTATGAACCGCCCAAGCTGGGTGCTGTAGTAGCGGTTGCGGAAGTAGTAGAGCTGCGTCTCAGGGTCGTATCGCCGCCCCGTGTAGAGATAAGGCAGCTCGCTAAACGGCGCGGCCGTCTCGTTGTACGCCTGAAGCTCACCATAAGGCCCGAACTCATATCGCTCGATCTGATCGCCCTCATCGTCGATCAGGCGCACGACGTTGGAACGCTCATCTTGAACGGTGGTGAACTCCTTCCAGTTACTCCCATCGTGCGCCGCATAGCGCAGCAGCTCGTCGGTCTGGTAGCCCCAGATGAACGCGCGGACTTTGGTCCAGGCGGCATTGCCGCTGTTGTAGCTCAGGATGCTCTCTTCGAACTCGTTCCAACCGTCATAGGACGAGCAGTGGGTGACAAGGCCTTCGTCGTTGAGCATTCGGATCACGCGGCGGTTGTCTACGTCGTAGCCGTAGTAGGCCACCAGTTCGAGCTGTACGTCACCTTCGCCGGACTGCGATTGGCTGCTGCCCGAACCAGACCTCGTCAGCTCTGCGGTGGATTCGCGGAGCGGCACGCGGGAGCGGGCCGCGCGCGGATCCAGGAATCCTGTCGGCTGGTGGGTGGCGGTGAAGTTGCGGTAGAAGTTGCCGATCTTCTGCTCGGTCAGCGGCGTGCGCGAAAGGGTCGTTCGGCCACTGGGCGAAGGCGAGGAAGAACTCGAGGACCACGATTCGGCGTAGGCTTCCTCATAGACCTCGGAGAGGCGGTTGCGGAAATCGTACTTGTAGACGTAGCGGCCGTCGTCGATGCAGTTGCCTGCACCGTCGTAGGCAAGTGACGCGCCGCCGGCGGTGACGTAGCGGCTGCTGTCGGTCTGCAGCGCATAGTTGTCCGTGCTGGAGTTGCCGGCGATGGTTTCCGTGACGTGCGCACGGCTCTGGCCTAGGTCGTAGCCGAACTCGCGACGCGTGTGGAACGACAGCGAGCTGTAGCTCGTGTTGTCAGGGTCTGGGTCGCTGGTCACCATCCCCAGCTTCGCGTCGACCAGACGGTAGACGTCGTCGAGCTCGAAGGCGTCGCCGTCCACGCTACCGCTTGGTGGGGTGATGCCGACTTTGTCGTACACCTTGCGCAGGATGCGGCCTTCGTCGTTGTGGTGGTATTGGTAGTAAGCGAACGCCGTTCCCGAGCCTGAAGCAGACGTGGTCCACGTGGCGAGGCGTTCTTGGCCGTCCCAACCCTTGGTGGTGGGGATGTTCACTGCACCGTTGCCGTGCACGTGGCTCGACCGGTGCAGCACCCGTGAGCCGACAAAACGATAGTCCGCCAACGGCTGCGCGGTGCCGCCGGCAACGCCTAGAGTGCTGCTCTGCATGCGACCCAGTGCGTCAGGCGTGATGCCGATTTGGAAGTTGGTGCCCACGCCGTCGCCGCTGGTCTTCAGCGTGCGTCGGTAGTGAAAGTCTTGGTCCGTGCCGTTGGACAGCAGGAACCCGGACTCCACGCCCAAGACCGAGTCGTCGTTCGTATAGACAGCGGGAAGAAACGCGAAGTCCGTGCTGGTCTTGCGATTCAGCGTGTCCCAGTCGTCCGTCACCTCGGCCAGCGCGCCCGTGTAGACGCCTTGCGAGTGGGTATCGAACCCGACTCGACGGCCGATGGCGTCGTATTCGATGGTTTCGGCGACGGCGAGTCGAGACACGGCGAATGGGATGGGCAGGGCGGGGTCGAGCTTGCGCTCGATCAGGCGACTCGCTGCATCGTAGACGCAGAGCACATTGGCGCCACGCCCATCGATGGTGCGTTCGACCCGGTTGGTGTCGTCGTACTGGTAGGTCATGCCATTGCGACCAGTCGAGGCATTGAACCCGGGGTTTTGTTTCTGAGCGAGCCGTCCGGCGTCATCGTAGATCAGCTTCGTTGTGAAGCCGGTCGCCTCGGTTTTGAGCACCGACCAATTGGCCGCGTTCATGACGTAGTCGCACGTGGTGCGGATGGTGATCAGTCCGCCCGTTTCGTCCTTGGCGACTTCGCGGCCCAAACCGTCGAACTCCCATCGAAGCTTTGCGCCCATGGAGTCTTCGAACTCCACGCGATGGCTCAGCGAATCGTACTCATAGGTGTGAGCGATCAGTGCTGGTGGGTCGCCAAGGGTCGAAGTTGCGTCTTCGTAGCGCGTCGTCGTCACCATGCGGTCGAGGCTGTCATAGCCGTAGCTCTCAAGGTAGGCCCGAAGACCCCAGCTGGAGGCCAATTCTTCGGCCTCCACCGAAGTGCGGGACTCAAGCCGGCCCGTCTCGTCTTCGTAGGCGTAGCTCACTTGGTTGGAGTGCGTTGCCGAGAGCTTGTCCTGCACCTTCAACAGCCGGCCTAGCCCGTCGTAGTCCGCCGTGTAGCCGCGTTCGAAGTTGCTGTCGGCGCTGTCACGCTTCATGCGTTTGTCGATGACCTGGCCGCGGAAGTTGCGCACCCACTGGGTTTCATCGTCGGTCGCGCTTCCACCGGTCGTGGGGGTCACGACGCGTCGAGTCAAGTTGACCCAGCCAGTGGCGTCGTTGTAGCCAAACTCGGTGCGCGTGAAGTTCGTGGTCCCTCCGGTACCTAGGTCCACTTCGACACCAAGGACTGCCGACGCGCGCAGCAAGCTGTCGCGCAAGATCGTGATGCGTCCTTTGCCGGTTGGATCCGTGACTGAGGTCAGCATGCCTGTTGGCGACACTTCTATCTCGGTGACCTCGCCCTCACCATTCGTGCTGCGGGTGAGGAAGCCGTCTCAAATTGATCGTCGAATTGGAACAGCGACTGCTGATCGGTGTGCCACTCGAACTGGTCGAGGCTGCCGTGTACGGCAAGAGGTGGGGCTGAGTCCCGAGCTGCGAGCTCTGGACGACGTGGCACCGCGGTCATCGGCTCCGTGCGGATGCCTGAGCCTCGTTGGCAAGACTCGTAAGGTGAAGAACACAGGTTCCTGACCTTGCCCGGAATCGATCGCGGCTGGACACTTCGCCCATGCACGCGCCCGACGCTCCCGAATTTCCGCACGACTTTGCTTGGATCCACACGTCCAAGCCTCTGACGCTGGCGCACGATCTGCAGGGGCAGGTGGTGCTGCTGTGCTTCTGGGCGCCGCATGAAGCGCACACGCCGCGGGCGCTGGACGACGTGGCTTGGCTGGAGCAGCAATTCGTCATGCGGCCGTTTGCTGCGCTGTCCGTGCTGTCTGGTCGCGACCGCAATGAAGAGCGCGATGCCGTCGCCGCGGCTGCGTTGGCGCGATTCTCGCCGCAGCATCCGGTGCTTCGCGACAAGGGATGTCGCGTGTTTGACGACTTTGGGTGCACGGCTTGGCCCAGCTTCGTGCTGGTCGATGCGCGTGGCCACGTGCGGGCCCGTGCCGCGGGAACGACGCGTCGCGATCGGATGTTCGCCGCCATCGAAAGCCTGCTTGCCGAGGCTGTCGACATCGGGCACGCGTCTGGCCGTCCGGCCCGTTGGCCAGACGTGCCGCTGGCCGGTGGGTGGGATGCATATCCCGTGGACCCTGCGGGTCTCGCGGCGCCGGGTGGCTTGGCCTACGACGCTGACCGGTCGTTGCTGTGGGTGGCGGACACCGGGCACCATCGAGTCCTCGGGTTGGCTCCGGAGAGTGATGGTTCGTATCGATTGCTTCACGTCGTCGGCACTGGTTTGCCTGGTGCGAGCGATGGCGCGTTTGAAGCCGCAACGTTCTTCCGTCCTCGTGGCCTCGCGGTGGTGGAAGATCGTGTGTTCGTCGCGGACGAAGGCAATCATCTGTTGCGCGCGATTGACCCTGATTCGCGGCACGTGGAAGCGGTGCTTGGCAACGCGCTCTTCGAGCCCGATTTCGTCGGTGGTGAGCGGGGGTTCGATCAAGGGCTGCAAGGGCCGGCGGGGATCGCTTGGCACGGAGAGACCCTCTACCTCACGTGCCCGCCGAACCGTCAGGTGTGGTGGGCCGACGCGTATTCCTACGAAGCGGCTGCGCTCGCTGGCACCGGACACATGGAGAAGCGCGCGACTTCGCACGATGGGCCCGCTGCGCACACGCACTTCAACTCTCCATCGGGAATCGCCGCCGACGGCGACACGCTCTTCGTGTGCGACGAAGGCGCGGGACTCGTGCGTTGCGTGGACCTCGTGCGGCATCGGGTTTCGACGTGTTTGTCCCGCAAGCCGCAGGCGCAAGACGCTTCGAACGCCGCGTCCAGCGCTGAGGCTTTGACGACCGGTGCAGTGTTGAGCAACGACGTGGGAGTTGAGCCAGACGGCGTGGCGAGCGAACCGGAGGTCAAAGTGTCGCCGGTGCTCGACCCGATGGAATTCGACGCGCCCCAATCGGTTGTTGTCCTAGGCGGTGCACGGCCTCGCCGAGCCAATCAAAGCAACGGACCGAACGATGCGGCAACTCCCGATGCTGACCCCGCACCGAGCATGCCGCTTGACGCCGCGGACGAACCTCCGCGCGATCTTCTGATCGCGGATGGCTTGGCCGGTCGCGTCGTTCGATGCGTTCGCGAAACCGGGGAGACCGTGGCGCTCTTGGACGGCAACCACGGGATCTCTTACCCGACTGCGCTGGCGATGTTGCCTGCGGCCTGCGGGATGCCGGTGCGGCTGCTGTTGACCGACGGCGCGAAGGGACGCTTGCTCCAGGTGGAGCTTCCGCCCGGGTTCGAAGCTCCGAACTCAACGATTCGTGACGAGCTACACGCGACCGTTGTGGGGCTTGCTGACCTGCCCGCTGCCGGGGGCGCCGTCCCACGCAAGACTGAACCCGTGACTTGTTCCGCGCGGAGCGCCGTGACGTTCGTGGTCACGTTGCCTCTCGATGAAGACGTCGAAGTCGCAGCCGGCGCGCCGGTGGCGATGCAGCTGCACAACGACGAAGGCGACATCTGTCCGGTGCCGGTCGACGATGTCGCTGCGGTTGAAGGGTGCGTCGTGCGCGTGGGTCCCTTTCCTACCGGCGACGTGGGGGCAGGAGTGGTTCGGCTCACGCTGTCGTTTCTCACCGCGGTGCGCGCTGGCGGGGTGACGCATCGACACATGCTGCAGTGGCGCGTTCCTTGCACGTTGACGACCAATGGCCCAACCGAAGTGCAGCTCACGGACTCCTAGAAGGCCTTCCTAGGACGGGGAACGGAGAATGCGTGCCGTCCCCGAAGCCTTGGCTCGCGAAGCGTTCGCGACTCGGCAAACTCCTCGAATTCGGAGAGGCATGCATCGAACGATCCGCGTGAAGCACGCAGAGAAGGCGCGCACGCACTCGAGATCGAGGCTTCTAGCCTCGCCCGTCAATCGCGACGTTCATCGCCGCAAACGTGCCATCAGCTCGTCGCACGGTGCACACCGCAGACCCTCGATGCAGGCTGCCGTAGGCCTCGCCACGTGCCCCGAGCAAGCGCGCGGGATTCGTCGAAGCGATGCGACCCAAGGACCAGAGTCCGGATTCAGGCACCATGCCCAGCCAGTTCTCGGCTGCGCGACTCATCGTTAGCGCGGAACCCGCAAGCGCGCCCGCCGCGTTGCGCACGACGCCGTCCTCGGATGTCACCGGGATGCCGGAGAGAAAGAACTCACCGTCCGGTTGGCCTGCAGCGGAGACCGCGTCCGTTACCAAAATCGTGCGGTTGATTCCCGCGATCCGAAACGCGTGACGCAGCATGGTCGGATGCACGTGAGCGCCGTCGGCGATCACGGGACACGCGAGCAGCGGTTCTTCGAGGGCGAACCCGGCGAGCCCTGGATCGCGGTGATGGATGGGACCCATGGCGTTGAAGAGGTGGGTCACGCTCGACGCGCCAGCCTGAATGCAGTCGAACAGTCCATCGGTGGTCTGCGCGTGGCCGATCGCCACCGTGACTCCGCGTTTCACGAGCGCGGCGGTTGCGGCGGCAGCACCTGCGCGGCCGCACGCCAGCGTGACCATGGCGAGCTGGCCGCGGCAGGCTTCCACCAGACGCTCGACTCGATCGAGGGTTGGGTCGAGGAATTGCTCTTCGGGGTGTGTCCCAGGAACTTCAAGGAACGGGCCCTCGAGGTGGATCCCCAGGGGCATGGCGCCGTGTTCGGCGCTCGGCCCATGCGCGGCGCGCTGCGCGATCCAGCGGGCAACTTCGGCGGCCTGCTCGGCCATCGCGTCCATGGTGTTCGTGATCAGCGTGGGCAGATACGCCACCGCGCCACCAGACCAGACCGCGCGCGCGATGGCGTCCAGGGCTTCGACACTGCACTCGTCAACGCTGTGTCCGCCTGCGCCGTTGACCTGGATATCTACAAAACCCGGGAGTGCAGTGCCTGCAACTGTGTTGTCTAGCGAAGCTATCTGCTCTGGCTCGCTGGCCGGGACATGGCTCCAGGTTCCTGTGCCGTCCTCTTGGTCGACGCGGAATCCAAGGCGCGCGGTGCCGGCGTGGATGCGATCTTCGAGCACGGCTCCTGCGGAGAAGCCCACGATTTCGACACGGTCTTGCATGCCCTGACCACCCTATGCTGAGTGCGCCGCGTGTGCCACCGATCGCGAACTCAACCGCCGAGCCAACCTGCTGAGCCAACCTGCCGACCATCTCGACATGATTTCCTCGCCGAACGGTCTTCTCAGCAGCGTGTGGGGGAGCGGCCAATGATTGCTTGGCTCCTGCTGCCCGTCGCCGCGTTTGTCGCGTTCCTACTGGCGTCGATGCATCCGGAGCAGCCGCCGCTCCGCGAACAGCCCTTCGAGCTGGGGTCGGGTCTCGGGATCGCCAAGACCGTCGATGTCGACCACCCCTTGGTGCTGCCGCGCATCTTTGGCGACTTTGATGCCTCGTTTGAGCTGGAGCTGCCAGAAGACGCCGAACTCGACATCGTGTTGCGGTGGATGACGCCTCACGAAGTCGACCAGGAGGTGGTGTCGTTTCCCGCGCGGTTCGTGGCGCTGCGGATGTCCACGATCTCCGAAGGGCCGGCCTGGTGGGGTCGCGAAACGCTGCTGTTCGATCCACTGGCGCTGCACGAAGTCACCGGCGGCATGAAACTTTCGCCCGGCTTGCCAGCGACCGTTTGGATCGAAGCTCGCGGACGGCGCATTCGCGCCAACGTTGCTGGGCGGTGGACGGAGTGGCTGGAGACCGTCGACGATCGTGGTTCGTTCGCCATGATCCTGCGCGATCGGGCTTCGACTCCCGAGGTCGACGAAAGCACTCAGGAACCGCCGCGGGACGGTGGCAGCGGTGAGTCGACGGACAACACTCCTGACGGGACCCCGCAAACCGCACGGGAAAAGCTGCTCGCGGGTCTAGCCGCGGACTCACTCGCCGTCGGCCCCACCCGCGAGGTGCGGATTCGGACGATGAAGATCACGCCGCATCCCACCAAACCCAGGCCGCGCGACCTGCTGTGGTCGACCCTCGGCCTGATCGCCGTTTGCCTCGGGCTTGTGCTCGCGTGGCTGTTCGTCCGGACGCGGCATCGCGCGCGGACCGCCGGAGCGCCTCATGCTGCCGCCAAATACTGGCTCGGCCTTGCGGTCGCTGCGTGTGCGCTGCCCGTCTGCGCCCACGCCGGCACGGTCGCCGTCCAGTCGCGGGCGCTGCCGCTCACCGAGCAGTCGTTCACTGCCTATTGGTGGTTGGCCTGCTCGGGAATTCCGTTCGCGCTGGCGGCTCTGAGCTGGTCACAACGATGGCAGGTGCGCTTGACGGCGATCTTGGTTGCGGCCGTGGCTGCCCTTGCTTGCGTCGAGGCTGCGTTTCGGGTGGAGCGCCCGCGTGCGACAGATACGCGGGAGGCTGCGGTGGTGGAGTGGTTTGGTTCCGCCGCGGATTCGCTGCCCTTCGACGTCATCGTTCCGCGCATTCGCAATCCACTCGAAGTGCTGCTTCCCGAGCCGGCTGACGACGTGGTGCTGTTCTTGGGCGGTGGCCGGCAGCTTTGGGCGCCGGTTGCAGACTTCGTGAATCCCGGGCCGGCGGTGCTTGCAGTCGTGCATGCCGCGCAGGAGTTGGGTGAAGTTGGTCAGGACCTGAAGGCTGCGTTCGTGCCGACGGCTTACGGGCCGATCGGGCGTGGCGTCGCGTTGTGGCAGCGCTTCTTCCGTGGGTTCCATCCACGGGTGGTTGTCGCGGGGCTAGGGCTGCTCGAAAGCGAACCGAAGCCCGCGCTCGAGGCCGCAGAACTGGTCTTGGAGCAACTGGGTGAAGAAGGCGAAGACGACGGACGGAGCGTCTTGGCTTGGTTCGATGCGGTGCCCGACTTCGATCTCAAACCTGGGTCCGTGGCGACTCTCGAAGCGGAGATGCGGGAGCTTCATCGATTGGCCATTGAGCAAGGGGCTGCCGTGGTGTTCGTCGCGGGGCCATTTCTTCCCGCCGAGTTTCGCGCCGTGGCAATGGCTGCCGCGGAGGACATGGAGCTCTCGTGCGTCGACTGGTCTGAGTCGACCACGCGGGGTTCGGACGCAGCCCAAGCGGCACTGCTGCAAGCAGCACTCGTCAAGTCACTGTCCGCGAAGTAACACGGACGAAGCTCCGCTACTTGGCTTCGGCGGGAAACGGCTGCGGGCCGAAGTCGAGCTCCCGAAAGCGCACGTCGCCGGCCTCCACGACGAGATCCAACTTTGCCGTGAGCTCGCCTTCGCGGCGGCCCACGCGAACTTGGTGGGGCAAGGTCGATTCCACGTCGGTGGGGTGGTTCCAGAGCAAGCCCAGTCCAGCGTCCGCAACGATCTGCTGCCGCGCTCCTTGCAGCGTGGTCCAAACGCTTTGATGCTGCTGCATCTCGACCGTGAGTCGGCCGGAACCAACGTGCGCCCGAAGGTTGAGCGTGCCTGCCTCGGTGGCCTCCAGGCCCGCTCGACGGGGTAGGCCGATCCGAGCGCGCCCGCGATTCACCGTGATGTCGAGTGATTCAAAGTCTCCGCGCACGTCGATCGTTCCTGACTCAGAGCACAGCTTGGCCTGACCGCCGGCCAAGCGCGCGGTGATCGTGCCGCTACGGGTCGTCGCTTGCAGTGATCCGACGAAGTCACGCACCTTGATCGCGGCCGTCGTGGTGTTCAGCTCCACGGCAACGTCTGCCGGAACGGTGAGGTACCACAGCGGTCGCATGGCTTCGATGGCTACGCCTGGCGGCAGATCGATCGCCAAGTCGACGCGGCGACCCTCGCGGTTGATCATCTGGGATGGGCTGAACGCGGACTCGCGGTTGCCCATGCCCGCCTGCTCATCTTTTGGGTCGATCTGGCTTGCGACCTGGACCCTGACGAATCCGCCGAGCCTGGTCCCGGGCACGAGAATGATCTGCCCGCTGTGGACCTGCAGCCCGAGGACTTCGACCGGAGTCTTCCCAAAGTCGAGGGTGCGATCGAACTCCTCGACGACGGCAGGCGTGACGTCCGGGGTGCTGTTGCAGCCGGTTAGCGCCCATGCCATACAGGCCATGAGCCCGAGGCGAAGGGTGCTGGTGTCGGACGCGGCTGCCATGATGCGAGGTTAGCCCCATCGTGCGCTGGCCACAGCATGGGCGCGCGCGATCGGCGGGCAGACGGAGTAAGATCTCTCCGATGGCCGTTGATTCTGATCCACCTACAACAAGCGCAGCAAGCAGCTCTGCGTTGCATCCGTCTGGCGCAGCCCGCTTGGGCGTGGCGCTGGGGTTGGATGTTGGCGGAACCAAGACGTCTTGGGTTCTCGTGGATGACGCCGCAGAAGTTGTCGCTCGAGGTAGCGGACCAGGCGTGCAGGCCGCCCATGCGTCACCGGACGTCGTTGCCGGTTCACTGTTCGAGGCGCTGCAATCCTTGCGTGGCGCGAAGTCCGGGTCCGAATTCGGTTCCGGGCTCGTCTCTAGGCTTGGCACGGAGTGGGCCCTGGTCGCGGGGTTGGCTGGTGCGGGGGATCGAAGCGTGGCGCGAGCCATCGAGTCTGCGCTCGTTGCCCGCTTTCAGGCTGAGACCGACACGGCAACCCATGCTCCAAACAACGTGCGCATCGTGGGTGACCTCGTCGTCGCTGCCGCCGCTGGCTTGCCCGAGCCCGGTGTCCTGCTTTGGGCGGGGACGGGTTCTTTCGCGGTTGCGCGTGATTTAGACGGCGGCCTGCATCGCGTGGGTGGTCGTGGGGCTTGGCTGGGTGACTGCGGCAGTGGTGTCGCGGTGGTGCGGCACGCTGCGCGGATGGCGATTGCTGGTTGGGATGGCTTGGGGCCCAGCAGTCCTGAGCTGGTGAGCGTCCTTTGCAAGGCGGTGGGCGTTGAAGACCCAGGCCGTCTTGGCGTCGCAATGCAGAACCTCTCAACCGGCGAAGTCGCGAGTCATTTCCCGAAGGTGGCCGGACTGGCTGCAGACGGTGATGCGTTGGCACAGGCGGCGATCCAAGAGGCAGCAGGAGCGCTCGTGGATCTCGCGCGGGCTGCCGGGCGTCGTGCTGGGTTGATCGAGCCAATCGCCGTGCGCTACGGCGGCGGACTGCTCGCTCACGCAGACTCCGGATTGGCTGCACCGTGTTGCGAGCAGATTCGATCCGCCGGGTTCCAGCTGCAGACGCATTCCTCCGACGCCGCGGTCGGCGCAGCAAAACTGGCGTTGGCGGCCCTTCGCGAAACTGCACCATCGCAGGACGAATCCGTGGCTCGTGAAGATTCCATCTGCAGGGGTTGGTTGGAGACCATGCCAGCATCAGGCCCCGTCGACACCGGCACGGGAGGTGGACGATGAGTCTTCGCGATCTAGACCTCGGCGGCGGCAAGATCCTG
>CBESZZ010000036.1:0-13503 GCA_965534055.1 uncultured bacterium
CTGCACGACGGCGATGCGATGCACCGGCTGGTCGGTTCGAGGGTCGAGAAGCAGCACCGCGAGATTGAGGCTCTTGTTGAGCAGTGTCGGGAAGGGGTGCGCTGGGTCGACGGCAAGTGGTGTCAGGACGGGCAACACCTCTTCGTAGTAGTGCTTCTCAGTCCACGCTTTTTGCTTCTCGTTGAGGTCTTTGGGCGCGCTTAGATCGATGCCGGCGTCCTGCATTGCAGGGATCAGCTCGTGAGACCAGCACGTGTGCATCTCCTCGGTGAACGCGCGCGCTTGCTCGCGAATGTTCGCAAGCTCTTCGGTGGGCGGCATGCCATCGAACCCCTCGCTTGGCAGGCCCGCATCCACCAGCTCCATCGTGCCCGCGACGCGCACTTCGAAGAACTCGTCCAGGTTGTTGCTGGCGATGGCCAAGAACTTCAAGCGTTCCAACACCGGGTTCGATGGATCGCGTGCCTCTTCGAGAACGCGACGGTTGAACTGCAGCCAAGACAACTCGCGATTCACGAACAGCTTGGGCTGCTCTGTCTGGCCCTTCGCCTGGGTGCTTCGAGAGGCTTCATCCACGGCAGGCAAGTCTCGGAGCGAATCCTCGGTACCAGCTTCGATTCCACCCTCGCGACGGTCCTCGTTGTGCGAGGTGCCTCCCGAGGGTGTGTCGGGCGAGTCGGAAGAAGGAGGAGGTTGCATTCCTTGGCGCAGAGATCGGCGAGCAGTGGGCGAGCCCCATCTCGCACGCGGGCGCGAATGAGTGGGTGTCCACTGCCTCTCTTCGGCGAATCCTGTCGAGTTCTATCATCCTTTGGTCAACCGTTCGCTGGCGACTCGGGTGGGAATCCTCGGCCGGATGGGCGTCATCCAACCAGGAGTCCCGAGTCGGGTCGTGTCCGACGCCTGTTCACCAGGTGTTAGGCACGGTCGGACGATGAGCCAGCTATGGATATCGAGACCTTATTGCGTCGCATGATCGAAGCTGGTGCGTCCGACCTGCACATTAAGGCAGGTTCGCCACCAGGATTCCGGATCGACGGCAAGATCGTCCCGCAGACCGAATTCGGTGTGTTGCCTCCTGCCGCAACTCGTGAAATGGCTGACCAGCTCATGACAGCGGAGCAGCGCGAGGAGTTCGAAAAAACCGGGGACCTCGACATGTCGAAGCCGATCCCGGACCTCGCCCGATTCCGGATCAATGTGCTGACGCAGCGCGGCTCTGCCGGGTTGGTGATTCGCCAGATTCCTGACAAGGTCCCCAACGCCGCGGAGCTTGGCCTGCCCCAAATTTGCCTCGAACTGTCGCTGAAGCCCCGCGGTCTGGTGGTGGTGACCGGCCCCACGGGTAGCGGCAAGTCGACGACGCTCGCAGCAATGATCGATCACGTGAACGCCAACGAGCACGGCCACATCTTGACGATGGAGGACCCGTTGGAGTTCGTGCACCCGGACAAGCAGTGCTACGTCACGCAGCGCCAGATCGGCAGCGACAGCCCGAGCTTCAAGGAAGCGCTCCGTCGCGCTCTGCGTCAGGATCCGGACGTGATCTTGATCGGCGAGATGCGTGATCTGGAAACGATCTCGCTCGCAATTACCGCCGCGGAAACCGGGCACTTGGTGTTCGGCACATTGCACACGACCAGCGCGATCTCCACCGTGGACCGGATCATCGACGTGTTTCCACCGGACGCGCAGACGCAGGTTCGGGTGCAGCTCGCCAGCACGCTGCAGGGAGTGGTTTCGCAGTGTCTCATCCCGAAGGTCGGTGGAGGACGCGTCGCCGCGCAGGAAGTCTTGGTGGCTACGGACGGCATCCGTTCCTTGGTTCGCGAGGGTAAGACCGCGCAGATGATCAACTTGCTGCAAACGGGCAAACGCGTTGGCATGCAGACTCTCGAAGCGGAGCTGGCCGCGCTCGCTCTCGCTGGCATCGTGACCGTGGAAGATGCGATTGGCCGAGCCAACCGCCCCGATGAAGTCGCGAAGTTGGTGCACGCAGGGGGTGGCGCACCAGCTGCGCCGCGGGAGCCCGCGTCACGAGAATCTCACGCGGGCACTCGGCCGCGCGCGAATGCATCCAAGCCCCAGTCCGGCGCGGCGGCTGCCTCGCCGCGGAGCACGGAGGGTGGTCGGTCAGCTTCGGACTCGAGTCGATCAGGTGTCCGATCTTCGATCGGCAGCTCCAGACCCTCTGGATCAGGCTCGCCAAGCAGTGGTCGCCCACAGTCTCGTTCCGGCCAGGAGCGGGGTGAGGATTCGTCTGTGAAACGGCCTGTGGCCGTCCCCACGGGGTCGGGTAGCGGCAACCCATTCAACAAGCGGCGTGCTGGGGGCGGGCTGCTGGGCAAGTTGAAGTAGTTCGCGGCCACGCTCCGCCAGGCGCGGACGTTCATCACCAGGCGCGTGTCGGCAAATTCCTTGGCCGCGGGTTCGATCTTCGAAATCCCGGTGCGGCGGGAAGGTTCCTGAATCTGACGGTGCAGGCGGCACACCGCGCGGATTCCCCGACCTGAAAAAAGCGCCACGATCCTTTCGGGTTTCGACGTATCGAAATGCGTGGTTCTGCGCTTCCATGCGCGGCGCGCGAAGACAGGACCCCCCTGCACTGTCCAGCGCAAACCCCCAATGCCATTCCCCAGGCCCCGAACGTACGAGTCATGAAAGCGATCCTGCTCGCAGCCGGAGACCACGCCCGTCTAGACGCGGCGAATGGTTCCGTCCCGAAGCTCCTCTTGAGTCCGGGTGATGAGGCGCTGCTGGCGCGGCACCTGCGTCAGTTCGCGGCTGCAGGCATCGAGTCGGTCGCGATCGTTGTCGGCGCCGACAGAGAGCTCCTGGCGGATGCTCTGGCTGAGCTGGGGTTGCAGGATGATCCGGCCGGTCGGTTGGCAGCGACCGCAACGCTTTCAGTCCTGGACCATCCCGGTCAAGGTTCCGTAGTTGCGGCCTCGAGGTTGCGCGATTGGCTTGGCAATGCGCCGTTCCTCGTCTCCTGCGGCGATCATTGGTTCGAGAACGATCCGTCCGCACTTTTGCAGGCACATGCCGGCAACCCAGCGGACGTCACGCTCTCGATTGCGTCCATCCTCCCAGGCAAGACGGGGCGGATCGAAACGGATCGCGTTGGACGCATCGTTCGCTTGCTCACGCTTGGGCGCGTCGAACAGATGTTGGACTCGATCCCTGGCGGACGCGGGGTGTTCGAGCATTCAGTCCTTGATCGCGCTGAAGCGCTGCTTCACGGGCCGCCCGCGGTGCTGATGCCGCAGGGGTTGGAGCCCGCCTCGCTGGATCTCATCGGCGACCTGTCGATCTTGGTGCTGCGGCAGTCGGGGATCTTGTTTGCCTACCGCATGGTCGGCTCTTTCTGCGACATCGACACGGTCCAGGACCTGCAGAAAGTCATCGCAATCGCCGAAGCGCCCGAAGAAGTCGGGTGAGCCCGCCGTGAGTCGGCAAGAGACCGTGGTGGTCTTGCTGTCGAAACGGAAATCCTTGTCCTGCGCCGCGAGCAAGTAACGTGCGGGCTTGGGTTCTCCTCGTGTCACACTCGTCGTGCCGTGTCATAACGCAGGCAACTACCTCGAACCGATGCTGCGATCGATCGTCGCGCAGTCGGAGACATGTCGCGTCGTTTTGGTGGACGATGCATCCGATGACGGCTCCGCAGGCATTGCTCGCGACATTGGCGGCGAGAAGGTGGAAGTGATCCAGCACGCGACGCGGCAAGGCATCGCCGCCAACTGGAACTTCGCCGCCTCATTGGCCGACACCGAGTACTTCGCCCTGGTGCACCAGGACGACTGGTATGTGCCTGAGTTTGTTTCGACTATGGTCGACGCCCTCACCGCGGAGCCGGGCGCTGCGCTTGCGCACTGCAAGGTGGCAGCGATGGACGCCTCGGGCGGGCCGATCAACGCACCTGCAGAGCGCTTCAAGGAACGTTTCTGGCAGCGGGCGCCGGCGGCGATGGATCGGGCGGCACACTGGCGGTTGCTCTACGAAGGCAACTGGATCGCGTGTCCTTCGGTGTTGTGGCGTCGCGCAGCGTTTGTCAAAACAGGGCCCTTCGCGATTGCCGACCGCTTTGCGATGGATTGGCGTCAGTCGTTTCGCGCGCTCGCCGCCGGTTTCGGCATCGTGTCCGTCAGCAACACGTTGCTGCGCTATCGACGGCATGATGCCAGTGCAACTGCGAGTGCGACCGCGCATCTAGACCGTTACGACGAAGAGCTCGACGTGCTCTCCTCAGCCCGAACGCAGGGCATGGAGATCGGCGGGATCTGGGAGCGCGATCCGGGTTCCAGTCCGGCGCTTCGTCGCATCGTCTTGCAGGATGCTCTCGTGGATCTAGACCGTCGCGATGGTCGTGCAGCGGCTGCCAAGCTTTCGTGGTTGCGCCGCAACGATCCAAGGGCGGCGCAGCACGCCACGGTGAGGGGGTTTGGGGTCGCCTCGCGTTTGGGGGCACCAGGTCGGTGGGCTCTGCGAGCCGCACGGCGCATCTTGGTCGGTGCTGGATAGAATCTTGCCAAGGGGGCTCATGCACGACTTTCAAGAAATCTACGAGGGCCGGCTCTACCGGCCACCAAGTGAAGCCCATAGCTTCATCCTCCAAGCAACGGTGGGGTGTTCTTGGAACAAGTGCACCTACTGCGACATGTACCGAGACAAAGAGTTTCGAGTGCGACCTGTGCTCGAGATCTTGGCGCACATCGATCAGGTCGCCGCTCGCTATGGATCCATGATCGAAAAGGTTTTCGTGGCTGACGGCGATGCCTTGGTGATGGATGAGGCTGTTTGGCTTTCCGTGCTTGAGCACCTGCAAAAGCGGATGCCGAAGTTGCGTCAGGTGAGCTGCTACGCGATGGCGCGCAACGTTGTGGCTAAGAGTGCTGGCGAGCTCGCGCGACTTCGCGATGCCGGGCTGTCGCTTCTCTACATCGGTCCTGAGTCCGGCGATGACGCGACTTTGAAATCGATCGCCAAGGGCAGCTCGGCAGCGGAGCATGTGGAAGCTGCAGCCATGGCTCGTGCGGCTGGCATGAAGTTGTCAGTGATCTTCTTGCTCGGTGCCGGTGGTGTTTCGCGCACGGAGGAGCACGCTGTGGGGTCGGCCGCTCTGGCGACAGCGATGGATCCGGAGTACCTGGCTGCGCTCACGCTGACCGTGGTGCCGGGGACTCCGATCGCTCGCGCTGAAGAAAAAGGGCTCTTCGAGTTGCCGAGCGTTCAGGCGATGCTTGGCGAGTTACGCACATTCATCGCCGAGACTCGGCCGACGAACGCTTTGTTTCGCACAAACCACGCCTCGAATTACCTGGCGCTGGGCGGGAACTTGCCCAGCGATCAAGCGGCGATGGTTGCGACGTTGGACGCCGCGTTGTCCGGGCATGTCGAGCTTCGGCCTGAGCAGTTTCGAGGCCTCTAGCCAGGGAAGGATCGGCCTCGGGATAAGGCCGATCCTAGGGTTCTCTACCCAGCTAGGCGGGCTGGGGCTGTCGGGTCGCAGGGATCCCGATGCCGTAGTAGGTGAAGCCCTTCTCGGCCATGTGCTCCGGCGAGAAGAGGTTTCGCCCGTCGAAGATCAGCGGCTCACGCAGCAGCGTGCTGAGTTCTTGCAGGTCCGTTTGACGGAACTGAGTCCACTCCGTGATCAGGATCAGTGCGTCGGCATCTCTTGCCGCCTCCCTGGCTGAGTCCGCGTAGTTGATCCGGTCACCGAGGATTTGCTTGGTGTTGGGAATCGCAGCCGGGTCATAGGCCGTCACCGTGGCACCAGCGTCGAGTAGCTGTTCGATGAGGACCAAGCTCGGCGCTTCACGCATGTCATCGGTCTGCGGCTTGAATGCCAGGCCCCAGAGAGCGAAGTGCTTCCCGGCCAAGCTGCCTTCGAAGTGATCGTAGACCTTCTGGAACATCACGCGCTTCTGATCCTCGTTGACGCGATCCGTTGCACGGATGATCTGTGGCGAATACCCGTGAGACTCGGCTGTGTTGAGGAGTGCTCGTACATCCTTGGGGAAACATGATCCTCCGTATCCGGCTCCGGAGAACAGGAACGCGGAGCCTAGCCGGCTGTCCGATCCGATGCCCTTGCGCACCTGCTCGACGTTGCCGCCAACCTTGTCGCAGATCTGCGCGATTTCATTCATGAATGAAATGCGCGTGGCGAGCAGCGAGTTGGCGGCGTACTTCGTTAGCTCGGCCGACTCGGGATCCATGAACAAGACCTTGCGGCCGGTTTGAATGAACGGCGCATAGAGCTCGCGCATTCTGGAGGTTGCGCGTTCGCTTGGTGTGCCAACCACGATGCGATCTGGCCGCATGAAGTCCGAAATTGCAGCGCCTTCGCGGAGGAACTCAGGGTTGCTGACCACGTCGTATTCGTAGCCCGTGAGCTCCGCGAGTGTGTCCTTGATTAGCTGGTTCGTGCCCACAGGGACCGTGCTCTTCGTCACGATCACTTTGTAGTTGTTGATTGCTCTGCCGATCCACTTCGCCGCGTCGAGGACGTGGCTGAGATCCGCGCTTCCATCTTCGTCTTGTGGGGTACCCACCGCGATGAAGATAATGTCGGATCGTTCAACAGCGTCGGCCGTGTCCGTCGAGAAATGCAAGCGATGATCTCTCACGTTTCGGGCGATCAATTCTTCGAGGCCAGGCTCGTAGATTGGGACCTTCCCTTCTGTGAGGTTCTTGATCTTTTTTTCGTCACGATCAACGCAAATTACGTGATTGCCGGTCTCCGAGAGGCAAGCTCCTACCACTAGGCCGACATAGCCGGATCCTACGACTGCAATATTCATGGTTGTCTCCTTCTTTGATTCGTTTGGGGGTGTTTAGGCGTGCGACTTCTTAAGCAGGCAGGGCGCAGGTGTGGCCCGCGTCCAACAGGGTTTTCTCTTTGCGAGCAAGCTCGAGGTCCGACTCAACCATCATTTTGACGAGTTCGTCAAAGCTGACTGTGGGCTCCCAACCAAGCTTCTGCTTAGCCTTCTCCGGGTCACCTAGCAGGAGGTCTACTTCCGCGGGGCGGAAGTATCGTGAATCGATCTTGACGTAGTCGTTCCAATTGAGGTTGACGGTCTCGAATGCTTTTTTGCAGAACTCACTGACTGCAAAGGTTCGGCCAGTCGCAACGACGTAGTCGTCGGCTTTGTCTTGTTGCATCATCATCCACATCGCTTCGACGTAGTCTCCGGCGAAGCCCCAGTCGCGCTTGGCGTCGAGATTGCCCAAGAAGAGCTCCTTTTGCAGCCCACAAACGATGCGCCCGATCGCGCGGGTGATCTTGCGGGTGACGAACGTCTCGCCGCGTCGAGGACTCTCATGGTTGAACAAGATGCCGCACGAAGCGTGCATGTCGTAGCTCTCACGATAGTTGATGGTGATCCAGTGCGAGTAGACCTTGGCGCATCCGTAAGGAGAGCGCGGGTAGAATGGCGTGACTTCGGTCTGCGGAACCTCGCGCACTAGGCCGAACATCTCGGAGCTAGAGGCTTGGTAGAAGCGAACATCGTTCCCTGTGTCGTCGCGATAGGTGCGGATTGCATCCAGCAACTTGAGAGTGCCAATTCCGGTTGTTTCGCCGGTGTAGATCGCTTGATCAAAACTCACGGGCACGTGGCTTTGGGCACCGAGGTTGTAGACCTCGTGTGGCTTGATCTTGTGGATCAATGCGGACATTCCTATGGCGTCTGTCAGATCTCCATAGTGCAGGAACAGTTGTGTGTTGCTCTCGTGCGGATCCGAGTAGAGGTGCTCAATTCTACTGGTGTTGAATGAGCTGCTTCGACGGACGATTCCGTGAACCTCATATCCCTTGCTGAGCAAGAGCTCGGCAAGATATGACCCGTCTTGTCCAGTGATGCCGACAATCAAAGCGCGGCGTGGTGTGTTATCCATTTCGATCCCCATTTCCCATTGTCTTGGTCACTTCTTGATCAACGTGTCATCGACAACGTTTACGTCATTGCTAAAGCCTTCATTGAGGATTGATGAGAAGTTCAAATCAGAATCACTCCCAATCTTGTCAATGATGAACCCGGTTTCTGCGGCCCGTCGGGCAAGGAGGAGAAGGTCTGCGAGCTTATGCCCGAAACTTCGGCTCAATGGACGACGTGGTACGAGGACGACATCGCCAGGCAGCAGGGTGGTGCTGTGTCGCAGTCGTCCGTTGGACTGTTCCAGGCTCTGGACGACACCGTCGGCACGGATCACGTACAGCCGTTCGTCGTCCCCCTGCTCGTTGATGCCACCAGATCTCGAAAGCAGCGTGTCAACCTGGAGGTCGTTCTCCGCGACGAAGCTGCCGGGGTTGAAGACATGGCCAAGGATCGCGACGGTCTGCTGCTTCGCGGGGATCTTGAGGTGGTCGCCCGCTTCGAGAGTCAGGTCGAAGTCGCTGTTGACGAACTCCGCCGTCAAGAACGGGATCACCACACGGCCGGTGCTCTGGTGGTTGTCCATCCGGTCGAGCAGCTCTTTGGTCTGATCAAGGGAAAGACGTGCGGCCAGCCCTTCCTGTGGTTTGCCGGTTTGGACCATCTGCTCCAAGGTGGCTTCATACAGCGCGCGCGTCCGCTCTTTGAGGTCTTCGAACCGCTTGTTCTGCAGTTTGGCGACGCTTCGGCGGCTGAACTTCGTGGCGCGAATCTCGGCGGTGTCTAGGGCGCCACCGGCAGCAGCGATGAGGTCCGAGATCTTTGCGCCCTGCGCGAAGACGTACTCGCCAGGAAACGGAACCTGTCCCTCGATGGTGACTTGGATCTTGGTGTCGCGAAGCGTGCGAATGATCACCTGATCGAAGTTCTCGAGTACCGCGTCGTGGTCTGCTCCGCGGTCCAGGACACTGCGAAGGTTGAAGCGGTAGCGCTGGATGCCGAGTTGTTGGCTACCGGGTTCGTAGACGCGGCGAATCAACTCCGCTTCGTCGTAGAACGCCTTCGGTGTCAAGTTCCCGGCGATGGCTAGCAAGTCGGAGATGCGCATCCCCGCTGTAAGCTCGTAGGTCCCAGGGCGGCGGACAGCGCCAATCGCGGTAACTGTCGGTCGCTCGGACGCCTCAAACTGCGAGGTGACTTCCAAGTGATCGAGCGGCATGAGAGCCACGTCGTGAACGGGATCTCCTGCGTAGGCTTTCTCAAGGTCAATCACCATGATCCGGCGAGCGGTTTGGATTGCCGCGCGCCCCGAGTGCAGTGTGATGTCGCTCTGGTGTCCGATCTGGCGGGAAAGGAACGCTTGCGGCAGGAATGCTTCGACCTTGAGGTTGTCCCCTAGTTTGAGCAGGTCGCTCACCCGCATGCCGGGGCGATGCTCGTAGTCTCCAGGTCGGATCACTTGCCCGGAGAGGCGGACGATCGGCATGGTGTCGCTGTTGACGGCGCCGACCAAGAGGAGCTCGCCATCGCCCATCGAGAGACTTAGTCCTTCGGCGTCGAGTCTGAGATCGATCGCTTCCCGGTCGCGGCCGTTCACGGTTCGCTCGATCTGCGCGTGAGGCACGAACGTGAATGGCGTCGTGCCGCCAGCGAGTTCGAGGGCTAACCCGACGGTTAGAGGCTGCACTGGAACGAGTGACTCGTAGATCGCTGGGCGTTGAACAAAGCCAGCGACAGCGACGGTGGGGCCGATGGGCGGCACCAGAATGGTGTCGTCTGGCCGTAGGAACTCGAGCTGCGACGCGTCGCCACGCATCAAGAAGTCGTAGAGATCGATGGTCCGATCGGCTTCTCCTCGGCGTCGAAGCGTGATGTTTCGCAGGGACCCGCTCTTGGCCGGACCGTCCGCGAGAGCAAGTGCGGTGAGGACGGTGGCTCGGCCGGTGACATCGATGATCCCGGGTGAGCACACTTCGCCGACGACCTGCACGGGGAAGCCCCGAGCCTGGCCGATGGAGACACCCACGCGGACATTGTCACGGTGTGCTTCCTTGGCGATCCACTCGGCAATCAAGGCTTGCAGGCTTTTGACCTGCCGCCCGCCGACAGGGATGGTCCCAACCTCTGGAACGTTGATGGTGCCGTCGCGGAGCACGATGAGTTTGTGAATTCCATCCACGCTCCCCGCCAGGCTGACGATGATTTCGTCCCCAGGTCGTACGATGTACGTCTCAGCCAGCGGCCAAGCATCGGCGTCGGGATGTTCGCGAGCGAAGAACGCGTAACCAAATTGATCGAGGTCGCGGTCCGGCTTGTTCGCCAATGACCCGCGGTACATCTCTTCCAGCGTCGACGGTTTCAGGAGCTTGTTGCTCGTTGGTGGTTCGTCGGTGGTCGCTGGATCGGGCTCGGACGTCTGGTTGCGAAGGAGGAGCTCCACCGTGGCGCTCGGAATTGCCGGAAGTGGTTGTGGTTGATTTCCGCTGGACTCCCGAGCGATCGGCTCTGGCATCGCGGTTGCATCTGGACCGCTCACCCTCTTGGTGAGGTTCGCTGGTTGACCGCCTCCCTTGGGGATCGACGAGCTGTCCATGGCCGTGGGCGTAGCCTTCGATCGCATCGGCGGGCTGCTCTGAGGTGGAATGACCTCCGTGCTCTCCGCTAGGGCGTCAACCCAGGCCGGGCGGCCCGAGTTCGCGGCGTAGTCGTAACGGGCATCGTCCAATCCAGAGCAGCCAGGGAGACACAACGCGCACAGGAGCACCATTGCGCTGTTTGCAATGGATCGACCACTTCTCATTGAGATCCCTGACATCCTCATCAAGGGGGCTATCGGCTCTCATTGCGTCTCGGGTTTAGCAATGATGGCGTTTGAGTCGATATGCCCGTCATTCACTTTTGGAGAGGTGCACATTGCAAAGAAAGATCCGAACTCTGGTCGTCGATGACGACGTTTTGGCCGCGAGGCTCGTGGAAGCACGGCTTCTGCAGCAGTTTCCGGAGATGGTCATCGAGTCGACGACCAATCCGACAGCACTTGGCAGTCACGATGTCTATTTGATCGACAACGACTTCAATGGCACGAAGCTCGGGTCTTCGCTAGCTCGGACATTGCGGGCGGACTATCCCGAATCGCTCATCATTGCGTTCTCGGGAACGTTGGATGGCGATTTGCTGAAGACACTCATTAACGCGGGCTGCAATGGTGCCTGTGAAAAGAGCTCGGCCGACGACTTCAACACGATGCTCGAGATGATCGAGAAGTTCACCGCGCAGAGTCAGGAAGAAGCGGGAGGGATCTTCGGTGTCCTCAAATCCATGACCGGCCTCTTGCGGGAATGGAACCAGCGACTCGACCGCATGGAAGCGAACTAGTCAGTGATGAAGCCACGGATTGAGTCATGATCAAGAATTCCGAATCGGAAACTGAGGCTCAGAAGGGAATTCAACCCGCTGCGTCTGGTTTTGCTGGGCTGATGCAGCGAGGTGCAAAGGAGATGCGCGAGGCCGCATCCGCCGCATCCGCGGCATCCGCGGCATCCGCGGCATCCGCGGCATCCGCGGCATCCGCCGCATCCGCCGCATCCGCCGCATCCGCGGCATCCGACAAATCGACCGAAACCGAATCGACACCGAACGCAGAGGTCGAGTTCGAGAGAATCGAGACCGCGTGGTGGTGGAGTATGTGCCAACGACCGTTGGCCTTGCTTGGCATCGTTTGCCTGTCACCGTTGGCTTTGGTGGTCTTC
Organism: uncultured bacterium; assembly: GCA_965534055.1. Taxonomy (GTDB): domain Bacteria; phylum Planctomycetota; class UBA1135; order UBA1135; family UBA2386; genus CBESZZ01. The sequence continues at coordinate 11,636 of CBESZZ010000036.1, forward strand.
ATCTTGGTGAAGACCACTTCCCGGGGGCCGTTCTTGTTCAAGCAAGTTCGGAGGGGTCATGGCGGCAAGAAGTTCACGATCTACAAGGTGCGCACCATGCGAACCGGTAGTGAAGGGTCGACGCGTCTCGGGGTCAGCATCAAGAGCAACAAGATCACGTCGGTGGGCAGGATTCTTCGAAAGTCGAAGGTCGATGAGCTGACTCAGCTCTGGAACATCCTGCTTGGTGACATGGAGATCGTGGGGCCTCGCCCGATTCCAATCGCATTGGAAGATCGTTTGCGAATCGCGATTCCGCACTTCCGAGAACGCAGCCGCGTCAAACCGGGCTTGACGAGTTTCAGCCAGGTTGTCGTGATGGACAACGGCGTGGGGGACCGGTTGATCGAAGATTGGACCCAGCGCTTTGAGGCGGAGCTGCACTACATCCGGCGCAAGACGGTCGGGTACGACTTTGTCGTCATTGCGATGTCTGCGTTGTATCTCCTGCGCATCGTCGCGGGGATGGTGGGTCTGCGGCGCAAGCGCAAGGCAGTCGCGACGGTGGCCTCGGATGTCCAGCGCAACACCGGCGTGCCCGCGACCAAGGTCTTGGGGGTGCAAATTGCGAACGCCGACTATGAACAGGTGCTCGGTCACATTTCGGGGTGGGTCGAAAGCCGAGGCTCGCACTACATCCCGATCTGCCCGGTGCACAGTGTGATGGAGAGCGTGTTGCACGCGTCGCACCGTGAGTCGCTGCAGAACGCGAGCTTGAACACTGCGGATGGCATGCCGGTGGTTTGGGCCCAGAAGCTGCTGGGCAACCGTGGCGCGTCGCGAGTCTATGGTCCAACCTTGATGATCAAGACTTTGGCCCGCGCTGAGCGGCAGGGTTGGCGCGTTGCTCTATACGGCGGCCACCCAGAGCGCCTTCCGATCTTGATGGATCGTTTGAAGCTGCAGTTTCAAAGCCTGGAAATCGTCAGTGCAATCAGTCCACCGTTCCGCACGCTTTCCCGAGCGGAAGATCAAGCGATCGTTGACGAGATCAATGAAGCGCGACCGGACGTCATCTTCGTTGGGCTTGGCTGTCCGAAGCAAGAGCGATGGATGTTCGAACACTCGCCTCGCATTCCAGGCGTCATGCTGGGTGTTGGTGCTGCGTTTGACTTCCATGCAAAGTGCTTGAAGGTTGCGCCACCGTTCCTGCAGAAGATCGGGATGGAGTGGTTCTTTCGGCTTTGCTGTGAACCGCGCAGGCTGTTCAAGCGCTACGCGACGACCAACCCGCTCTACCTGATCATGCTCTCTGGGCAGTTGTTCAAGCGGTTTGTGCTTCGCCGCAACTATCAGGTCACAGGGGACTCGGCCGGTGCGGAGGCATCGGTTCGCAGCGACGCCGCGGCGAAACCCAAGTAGATCGACTCGGCCAGCAGCATTGCGACGAACGCTCCGCGAGCTCCGTCGAGAGCGCAAGCAGGCCAGACGAGCCCAAGCGATAGGACGCTGACGTAGATGCGGAGCTTGGACGCGTAGGCGGTGAGCTCCAAAGAGGCAACTTGCATCACGACAACAACGATTGAGACCGTGGATGCGACTGCGACAAACAGGCACGCCCACGGCAGGATCGGAGCCAATCCGGAATACTCGGGGCCGAACACGACGTCGGTGATCCACTCGCCAGCGACCGTCAGGGTGACCGTGAGGCACAGCAGCATGCAGGCGAGCATCAAACCTGTGACGGTGAGGATGCGGCGAGCTCTTTGAGGATCGCCGTTGGGGCCGAGGTGAATGGCCAACCTAGGTTGCAGGATGTCGCCAAACGCAGAGGCCATGATGCGGATTGGACCCATGAGCGTGTTCGCCGCTCCAAAGTGAGCCACTGT
>CBESZZ010000037.1:0-13247 GCA_965534055.1 uncultured bacterium
ACATGCAGAGTGATCGTCCGTCACCCGCGGCTTCCCGACGTTTCGCGAGAGATACTTCACGAGCCTGCACCGCTGTGGTCGGCGCTTGCGTCGCACTCGGTTGGATTGCGTGTCGTGCCCCGGCCCCTGATCCGCAGGCCATGGTTGAAGGGTTCGAAGTTCCGGATCCGGTGCCGCGGGATCCCGCCGCAGTGCAACAGACCATTGATGAGATCACGACGGCGCTGGATGGTCAGCAGCTTCTCGTGGCGGAGCGTCGCGCGGAGGAAGCGTTGCGCGAGATGCCGGACAGCGCCGCGATGCGCGCGCTCTACGGCTACACGTTGACCATGCGCAGTCGAGAGTCAACACCGCCGGAACTCGGTCTGCTGCGGCGTGGGGAGGGTGAGTTGCTGCGAGCGCGCAAGGTCAGCGCGACCGACCCAACTGCGGCGGCTGTGCACGCCCGGTTCCTGGCCGACGAAGGGCACTGGTCCGCGGCGGTCGATGTCGCCGAAACAGCACTGCAGGTCCACGCAGACGATGAGTTGCTGCTGCAGGCGGCGGCAGATGCTGCGTTCGAACTCGGGGAAGAGCGTCGCGCGCGCCCGCACCTGCGCAAACTTGCGGAGCAGCGCCCGCGTGACGCGGTCGTGCGCTATCGACTTGGTTGGATCGAGCTGCAGCTCGCCGAGAGCGCAATTGCTTCACCATTCCCCAGTGCGGACCGCACCGCCGCCCGCGAAGCCATTGATGCGGGATTGGCTTCGGCCCACGAGTCTTTTTCTGCAGCGGTAGCGCTGGACAGCGCCGACTTCGAAGCGTTGCTGGGGCTCGGTCGTACGCTTTACGTGCGCGCCGAACGTTTCCCGGTCAGCGTCGAAGAGAACGCGCCCAACGCGGCGCGAACCGAAGCGTTCCGCGAGAGTTTGGCAGTGTATCGTAAGAGCCGGCGGATGGACGCGGGACGTCCGGAAGGTTGGTTCGCCGAAGGCCTCATCCATCTGCGGCTCGATGCGCCGCGCCAGGCAGCCGAGGCGTTCCAAGCCGCGCTCGCCGTGGATCCCACCCATCTTCCAAGCTTGTTGGAAGCGGCTCACCTCGCGGTGCAGCAAGGAGAGGGCGTCGACGCGCGCGCGCTCTACACCCGGGCATTGGCGAGCCAGAGCCTGCCAGAGCTCACCCGAGGTGAACGGCGCGCTATCGAAACGTGGCTTGCCGCGGAGATGCCCTCGTCGGCGAGCGAAGCCAAGTGACGCTGACCCCGCGTCGGCTGCCGGCGGTCATGCTCGTTCCAGGTCACGCGTTCGAGGTTGCTGCGACCCTGGTATCTGCCCGCGGGGTCGAAACTCACCGCGACTAGGTCCCACGTTTGCCCCGCGAACGGAGCCATGAACAGCGGCGGCCGACCAACGCGATCATGCAACCGGCTTCCGCGCGGTGCGATCCATCGACCCGCATTGTGCGGGTCTGTGGTGAGACGCCGCGTCGGAGAAACCCCGTCGCGCGACGAATCGAACCGGCCGCGAACTACGCGCCGAGGATCGAGTAGCCCGCGTCGACGTAGATCGTCTGGCCGGTGATGCCATCGGACATCGGTGACAGCAAGAACGCAGCGGTGTTGCCGACATCGTCCTGCGACACGTTGCGACGCATCGGTGACTTGCTGGCCATCTCGCTCAACAACGATCCGAAGTCGGACACACCCATTTCGGACACAGTCTTGATCGGGCCGGCTGAGATGGCGTTCACGCGGATGCCGCGCGGGCCCAAGTCGTTGGCGAGGTAGCGCGTCGATGCTTCGAGCGCTGCCTTCGCAACACCCATGACGTTGTAGTTGGGCACGACCTTTTCTGCGCCGTAGTAGCTCAGGCAAATGATCGAGCCGTCGCGTCCTTCCATCATCGGCAACGCAGCGCGTGCCATGGAGATCAGCGAGTAGGCCGACACTTGCTGTGACAGCTGGTAGCCATCCCAACTCGTATCGTGGAAGTTGCCGCCAAGCTCTTCGCGCTTGGCCGTGGCGATGCAGTGCACCAGGGCGTCGACGCCGTCGAACGTTTCCTTCACGCCCGCGAAGAACGATGCGAGTTCGGCGTCTTTGGTGACATCGCAAGGAGCGGTGAACACATCGTCTCCCAAATCCGCCGCGAGCTTCTGCACGCCGGCGGCCATGCGCTCGCTTTGGTAGTTGAGTGCGAGCTTCGCGCCTTCGCGATGGAGCGCCTTGGCGATCCCCCAAGCAATCGAACGTTTGTTGGCGACGCCGAAGATGACGGCGACTTTGCCTTCCATCAGACCCATGGGTGAACTCCGTATGCGCGATGTTGCGTGATCCAGTGGCGGCAGAGCCGCGCGTCGTCGCGCGGCTGTCTGCGGGACGAACCATAGCAGGCACCTGTGGGTTGCCAGCAGCCGTTCCGAACCGATCGGGCCGCGAGCCTGAATCGGGCTCAGACTCGCGATTCGCCTTGGATCTCAGGCAGCTGGTCGAGAGCTGCGAACAATTTCCGGCTGGGTGTGGACCAAGGCAGCGCTGGATCATTCGGGTCGGCTGCCGACAGCGAGCCGAGCGATCCGGTGAGTTTGCCCGTGTGGACCGTGCACGTGATGCGATGGTTGGTGATGCCGTGGCGGATGGTGGCGAGCGGTTCCGCGATCGTGAGGCTGGCGTTGGAGCTGGTCAGGAGGGTCGCGGCGAGCTGGTCGGCGTCGTCGACTTGCACGAGCATGCCTGGGCCTGGCAGTTCGAGTTGGCCGGCGTTGACTTCGCCTTGCGGAATGCGTCGGGCCAATACGCCTCCGGCGCATGGCACCAGGACGCACCGTGCCTGCACCGGAACGGCGGCTTTGCGCGGTGCGAGTTTCGGTAGGTCATGCTGGCGTCCTGTTGTTCGAGCGACGCAGTCCGCTGCAATCGGGCATGCGCTGCATTTTGGGTTACGGGGCGTGCACACCGTGGCGCCAAGCTCCATGAGCGCTTGCGCAAAGGAGCCTGGGTCCTCGTGATCTAGCCAGTCCTCCACGGTCTCACGCACGGCCCGCGCGCCGATCGCTTTCTTGGGATCGTCCTCGATGCCGCGGTGGCGGCTGACGACGCGTTCGACGTTGCCGTCGATGGCAGGAAGCGGTAGACCGAACACGATCGCGCCGATGGCTCCCTGGGTGTAACGGCCCACCCCTGGCAGCGCGGCGAGCGTCGTGGGGTCGCCGGGGACTTCGCCGCCATGATCCGCGACCACCTTGCGGGCTCCCTCCCGCAGCAGCCTAGCGCGACGGTAGTAGCCGAGCCCGCGCCACGCTTCGAGGAGACCTTCGTCGTCGACCGCCGCGAAGTTCGCAGGGGTCGGGAAGCGTTCCATGAAGCGGATGTAGTGTGCGATCACCACGTCGACGCGGGTCTGCTGCAGCATGACTTCGCTGACCCACACCGCCCAGGCGCACGATGTGCCGCTTGGTTGGGCCTCACGCCACGGGAGGTCTCGAGCGTGATCCCGATAGAACTGCATCAGGGCCCGTCGATTGCGCACCACAGCCGAGGTTCGGGCTGCGCGTGCGGCGGGCCTGCTGCTCGGGCTACTGCTCGGCTTCCGCGGCGCGGGCGACTTCGAGGCCGAGGCGGGCGCGGAGGTCGGCTTCCGCGTCTTCGACGGCGGCCTTGACCGCTGCTTCGCTCGTGTTCTCGCCATAGAGGCTGATGCGGATCGTGTTGTTCTCTTCGCTGCCGCGGTGTTTCGCGCGCGCCGCGACGTTGGGGTGCCTGCGTTCCAGGTCGTGAAGCATGCGGCTGATGACGGACTCGTCACGGCCGAAGTAGTCGACGGTGCGGGTCTCGCGCACGATGCCGGTGCCGTCCTTCTCCAGTGCGGGGCGCACCGTGAGGTTGAACAGGCGCTGCATCTCGGCTGGTACGCCGGGCATCATGAAGAAGACCGTGTTTTCGTGCTCCATCCGCACGAGCGGGGCGGTGCCGATGGGGTTCTCGAAGCTCTCGCTGCCTTTGGGCACCATGGCCATGCGGCGGCGGGTTTCGGTGATCTCCGCGTCTTCGACCACGTTCTTGGCCTTGAGGCGCCGGTAGGACGTGCGGAGCATCTCTTCAGCGTGTTCGCTGAGCTCAAGCGGTGATCCCGTGGCGGCCGCAACCGATTCCCGGGTGACATCGTCGAAGCCCGGGCCCATGCCGCCGGTGGTCAGGATGTAGGCGGGGTTCTGCGTGAGCGCCCACTTGAACGCGCGAACTTGCTCCTCCTCGACGCTGTCGAGGACGAGGACTTGCCGCACTCGGAACCCGAGGTCGGTGACTCTGCCGGCCATGAAGGCGGCGTTCTTGTCGACCACCGAACCGTTCAGGAGCTCGCGGCTGATGCAGAAGATGAAGACTTCTTTGTGTTTCAAGAGGACTCGAGGGCTCGTGAATTGGGTCTGGTTGAAGAGGCGAGGGGTCTTGAGCGACCGCTTAGAGTCGGCGGTGGGGGAAAACTTCGATGCGAATACACTCTGAATGCCCGATCCGCCCCGTTCTCCTGCCGCGAGACCGTGATCGGGCCCCGAGGACTGTCTCTGGTTTGGGCCGTTGTGAGCACCACGGTACGGGCGGTTTGAGGGGGACTTCGCAGGACCTCTCGCTATGATCTCACCGCCCTGCCGCGGGTTGCCGCGCGGGGGGGTGAACTCGCTGACATCTTACGGGATCGGCCCCCCTGGAGGACAGCATCCTCCGGCCCCGATCCTCGGCATTTGGGTCACAAGCCCCGATAGGAACGAAGCTTCCAGCCCTCTGACCCGCTCCACGCGAGCCGCTGATCGAAGGGCCACCGATCTTCAGACCGCCCCGCCATGACCGACACGCCACCGTCCGACACCCCGCCCCGCGGCGGCAGGATCTCGCCTCTGCTCCTCGAAAAGGAGATGCAGGAGAGCTACCTGAACTACTCGATGAGCGTCATCTTGTCGCGCGCGCTACCCGATGTGCGCGACGGCTTGAAGCCGAGTCAGCGCCGCGTGCTCGTGGCGATGAACGACCTGAACCTCGGGCCGCGGTCCAAGCACAGGAAGTGCGCCAAGATCTGCGGCGACACCTCGGGCAACTACCACCCGCACGGCGAGTCGGTGGTCTACCCGACCCTCGTGGGCATGGCGCAGCCGTTTTCGACGCGCTACCCGCTGGTGGACAGCCAAGGAAACTTCGGCGCCATCGACGGCAGCTCGCCAGCCGCGATGCGATATACGGAGGCGCGCATGGCCATGCCGGCCATGCACCTGTTGGAGGACCTCGACAAGGAGACCGTCGACTTCGTCCCCAACTACGATGAAACCCGCCTGCAGCCAGTGGTTCTGCCGGGGCGCTTCCCGCAGCTGCTCTGCAACGGTTCGACGGGCATTGCGGTCGGCATGGCAGCCAGTCTGCCGCCGCACAACCTGCGCGAAGTCGCCAAGGCCGTGGAGCTCCTGCTGGCCAAGCCAGAAGTCACGCTCGACGAACTGCTCACCTGCGTGAAGGGCCCGGACTTCCCCACCGGTGGCACGATCATGGGGCGCAGTGGAATGCGCAACGCGTATGCGAGCGGCCGTGGCGCGGTCATTGTGCGCGCCGAATACCACGTCGAAGAGCGGCGTGGGCGCAAGCAGATCGTGTTCACGGAAGTGCCTTACCAAGTCAAGGTCGGCACGATCCTCGATCGCATTGTCACGCTGGCCAAGAACCAGCAGATCGACACGATCAGTGACGTCAACGACGAGACCAACGACCGCGTTGGCTTGCGGCTGGTCGTCGAGCTGAAGCGTGGCGTGGATGACGCGGACGTCACCGTCAACCAGCTCTTCAAGTACTCGCCGCTGCAGAGCACGTTCAGCATTATCAACCTGGCCATTGTCGACGGCCGGCCGCGCACGCTGCCGCTGAAGACGATGCTGGAGGCCTACCGCGATCACCGCATTGACGTGATTCGCCGGCGCACGCGCTTCTTGCTGCGCAAGGCTGAAGAGCGGTTGCACATCCTCGAAGGACTGCGCATCGCGGTCGCCAACATTGATGAGATCGTCGAGATCATCAAGACGTCGGCGAACCCGGAGGAGGCCCGCGGCCGTTTGATGGTGCGGTTCGAGCTATCCGAGATTCAGGCGCGAGCCATCTTGGACATGCGCTTGGCGCGACTTACCGGCCTTGAGATCGAGAAGCTCGAGCTCGAGTACAGCGCCGTCAAAGAGCAGATCGCCTACTACCAGTCGATCCTCTCCGACCGCAAGGTGCTGATTGGGCTGATGCTCGAAGACCTCAAAGAGATGGTCGAGAGCTACGGCGACGAGCGGCGCACGCGCATCTCGGACGAAGAGGTCGGCACGTTCATCGCCGAAGACCTCATCCCCGAAGAGATGATGGTCGTGACCGTCAGCCACCAGGGCTACATCAAGCGCGTTGCGCTCGATCAATACCGCAGCCAGACCCGAGGCGGCAAAGGTGTGTCCGCCGGGGACACGAAGGAAGGTGACTTCCTCTGGGACCTCTTTGTCGCGTCTACGCATGACTACCTGCTGTTCTTCTCCGACCGCGGTCGCGTGTATTGGCGCAAGGTCTATCAGCTGCCGCAGTTCGGCCGCACGGCCCGCGGTCGCGCGTTGGCCAACGTCGTGAACATGCAAACGGAGGAGGAGAAGATCACCGCGATTCTGCGGGTCTCCGAATTCGACGAGCGGTTCCTGATCACGGCGACGGCCAAGGGGCTCATCAAGAAGACGAAGCTTGAGGCATACAGCCGGCCGAAGAAGGGTGGCATCATCGCAGTGGCTCTCGAAGAGGACGACCGACTCATCGGTGTGCGCTTGGCTCACGCGGGCAACAGCGTGATCATGGGCACGCGCACCGGCAAGGCCATCCGGTTCGACGAATCGGACGCGCGAGCCATGGGCCGCAATGCCCGCGGCGTGCGTGGCATCAGGCTGAAGGCCGAGGACGCGGTGGTCGACATGGTTGTGACCGACGGTTCAGGTTCACTGCTGACCATCTGTGAAAACGGCTACGGCAAGCGCACCGCCATCGAGGAGTACCGCATGCAGGGTCGCGGTGGCCAAGGCCTCATCGACATCCGCGCCAGCGAACGCAACGGCCTGGTGGTCAACTTGCTCTCGGTCACCGACGAGGACGAGATCATGATGATTACGCGCGAGGGGCAGATCGTGCGCACGCCGGCCAGCGGCATCAGCCTGATCGGCCGTGCTACCCAAGGCGTGCGCTGCATCTCGCTGAACAAAGGCGATGTGCTCACGTCGGTCGCACGCATCCCCAACGAAGATGCGCCGGAGGGCGAGGAAGCCAACGCGGCGGCCGAGTCTGCCGGTGAGGGATCGAAGGGTACCTCAACGGACACGCCGAAGAGCCCGCCCGCGGATGGCCCAAGTGCTCCGGATGCCGGCGACGGCGGTGAGAGCTGATGGCGCGCCACTTCGAAACCATCAGTGCAGACGCGATCACCGCGCTGAAAGCGGGCGAGAAACTTCGCGTGCAGGTTCTGCGGTCCGTGCTCGCCGCGATGAAGGCTGGTCAGGAGGTTGCCGGTGGCGATCTCGACGAAGCCGCAGAGGAAGACATCCTGCGCAAGGCGGTGAAGACGCGGCGCGACGCCATCGAAGGTGCGCAAGCAGCGAACCGACCCGAGATCGTCAAGTCTGAGACCTCCGAGCTGGAACTTCTGCAGGGCTACCTTCCACAGATGATGAGCGGCGCAGAGCTGCAGGCCAAAGTCGTGGAAGTCGCAGCGGAGGTTGGCTTCACCGGACCGAAAGACACCGGCAAGTTCATGCAAGCGTGGATGAAGGCTTACAAGGGCAAGGCCGAAGGCCGAGACGTGCAGGAAGCGCTGAAAGCGCTGCCAATCTCCTAAGTCCTGGTGACGCGAACCGAACGCGGCGGCAACGATGGAGTCTTCCTGGCGTTGTTGCTGGCGTGCATTGCCGTTGCGGTGTGGTCCGGGGTTGGCGCAGAGGACAAGCTCACCTGGCTCTTCGAGGTTGGTCCGATCGCCGTGGTGCTCGCCGTCTTCGCCTACCGCCGCAAGTTCTTCGTGTTCAGCACGCTCGCGTATGCGCTGCTGGCCTGGTTCTTCTTGATCCAGTGTTTGGGCGGTTGCTACACGTTTGCCGAGGTGCCGTTCCCCCAAGTGGTCATCGATGCGCTTGGCTTAGAACGCAACCCGATGGATCGCATCGGCCACTTCTTCCAAGGGTTCGTGCCCGCGATCCTGCTGCGCGAGTGGCTGATTCGGCGGCGCTCGATGCAACCAGGGGGCACCGTGTTCTGGTTGGTGACCGGTTGCTGCTTGGGGTTCAGTGCTTGCTACGAGCTGCTGGAGATGGCGGTCGTCTTGCTGTTCTACCCCGAGGCCGGACCCGAGTGGTTGGGGATGCAGGGCGACGTTTGGGATGCCCAGTGGGACATGACGATGGCGCTGTCCGGAGCGATCATCGCGCAGTTGCTGCTGCGAACTGTTCACAACCGCAGCATGCGGAAAGTGGATCCCAACTGTCTCGAAATGCGCACTGCGTAGCGCCAGCTGTCACAACACAGCCGGGCCTGATCCGAACGCAGCTACGGGTTGATGACGCAGCTCGACGCGTTGGTCCATGCGAGACCAAGCAGCGAACGTTCGGTGGGTGCCTGGAACACGAGGTTGGCTCCTGCCAAGCGAACGTCATTGGGGATCGCTAGCCGGATGCTGCTGACGCCGTTGGCTGGAACCGAGGTGAACAGCAAAGTCGCCGTGGATGCCAAGTTCAGGTAGGCGTCGCCGGAAATCGGTGGGAACCGCGTCGGGGATCCAAAACCGACGGACCCCAAGATCGCGCAGACGGTGTTGGGGCGCGCGCGAACTTCCACATCGAAGGCACCGCCAATCGGGAACGCATTGTTTGAGGGAGTGCTGGGGCGACTGCGCAGGAGCAACGTTGGAGCGCCGACGCTCAACCGCACAGCCAACAGGTTCGCAGACAACGATCGCGCCATGTCAGAGCGGCTCGCACCGCTGCCAGGCCCGCCGAACGTGTAGCGACATATCGGCAGATCGGGACGGGTATCTGACCCATGGCCAAGGGCAGATGCGCCATTTGTGGGGCTGGCGATCTTGCGGATGTCGATCACAAGGTTGCTCATGCCATCGTACGGAACCGGCACTTGCCACGTCAGTGCCATCCATTGGCTTCGCACCCAAGCCACACTGACCGACTGTCGGCTGTAGACCAAAATTGGTGCCGGTAGATTCGCCGCAAACGTTGTGCTGATGGTCACGTCGAGCGACGCATAGAGCGTGGTCGTGTCGACCGATGCAGACCAGACTTCGATCCCGGTGAACACCGAACCAGTTGCAGGCAAATGGCTGGCGGGGATCAGCATCTGGAAGCGCGTTTCGTCAAAGATGCGGGTCGATCCGCTGTAGCCGAGAGGCATGAAATTGCCTGTGCTGGTTTGCGTACACGCAACCGGGTTCTGTGCCGCGCAAGGCGCCAGAATGCCCCCCCCAGGGCGAGGAGAGAGGCGATGGTGGATTGCAGGCGGACTCTGCGGAGTGGATTCGAGGGGGCCGATTGGTAGTTCGGCCAGCATCCAAGGTCACCAGGTGGTCTTGATTCGGCTGATGAACCCGCTCTTCTGCCGTATGCCCATCTCCACGGGGGGCGGCGATCTACAGCTGGATGGTGCAGTCCGCGGCATTGGTCCACGCCGGCACGCCGCTTGGTCGTAGCGTCGGGGACTGAAACACCAAGCGCGTACCGACGAGTCCGGCGTCGTTCGGCAGCTGCATGCGCAAACTCGAAATGCCCGATGCCGGAATCGCACCAACCTGCAGCGTGACTGCACCTACGAGGTTGACGAAGCTCAAGCCGAGTAGTGGTGGCACGGATGTCGGAGTGCCGAACCCAATCGATCCAAGAATCGCGTGAAGCGTGCCGGGGTTCGATTGCACTTCGATGTCGAACGCGTCACCGACACCGAACGCCGGCTCGTTCAGCGCACGTGGATTGCTGCGAAGAAGCAGGGACGGGGTGGAGACGCGCAGTCGGATCCGCATCACCGGGCCAAAGTTCTGGCTAACGGGCGCGGTGAAAGAGCCGGCTCCCGGTGGGCCAGCGGCGTAGATCGCACGACGCGATGGAGCATCGTGATCCGTCGTCCCGTGGCCCAAGTAGATGATCGTGATGCGCGGCGTGACGATCCTACGGATCTCGACCACCAAGTTTCTGCTGCCGTCGTAGACGAACGGTCTTCGAAACGTGAGCGGCACCCACTGCTGCGCGACCCACGGAATGGTGGTGTTCTGTTGGCTGAACACGAGCACCGGCGAGGGCGTGTTCGCCGCGAACGTTGGATCCAGCGTGCCGCGGTTGAGATGGCTCAGTGAGATCTCGAGCTTTGGGTAGGCCGTCGGCGACGAGGTCATGGCCCAAGCTTCGATGCCCGTGATGATCGACCCGGGCGCGGGAAGATGCTCTGCGGTGATGAGCATCTGGTAGCGGCACTCATCGGTGCTCCGCCCGTAGGCCGCGTAGCCCAAAGGGATGAGGCTGGCCGTATCGGTCTGCGTGGTGTCTTGAGGGAAGGCCACCACGTTCTGTCCGCTCACAAGCGTGGTTCCAACCGTGGTAGCACAAACCAAGGCGATGGCTGTTTTGAGTCGAAGCATGTCCCTCTTGGATTGGTGTCCAGCCGCCGCGCAGGGGTGTGGGCGACTACATGTCGATAATCAGGTTCGAAGCGTTGGTCCACGCCCTGGAGCCGTACGAAGATCGTGCGGTGGGTGCTTGGAACACGAGGTTGGTGCCGACGAGGTTTAGATCGGTCGGAATCACCAGGTTGATTCCCGAGATCCCGCTTGCCGGCACCGCGCCAATTGAAAGCGTAGCGGGTGCCGCCAAGTTCAAGAACGACAAGCCCGCAACCGTCGGAACCTGTGCGGGGTTGCCGAAGCCGGCAGAACCAAGAATCGCGAACACCGTGCCGGGGATTGCGTGCACTTCGACGTCGAATGCACCGCCGAGCCCGAATGTGTTGTTGGAAGGAGCGTTGGGATCACCGCGCAAGAGCAGCGTCGGTCCGGCAACCTGCAGTCGAACCTTCAGAAGGTTGCGGGTTGCCGTTTGAGCCGTGGCTGCTTGGCTTGCTCCGCTGCCAAGTGTTCCGAACACGTAGCGAGCAAGGGGGAGATCGCTGCGACTCTCGGTGCCGTGCCCAAGCGATGGCGCACCGGTGGCGGGTGAGGCCACCTTGCGGATCTCTACGACGACGTTGCTGACGCCGTCGTAGAGGAACGGCATCTGGAATGAGATTGGCGTCCATTGGCGTCGCACCCAGAACATGCTCGCGTTCTGCTGGGTGTAGACCGGAATCGGTGTGGGTAAGTTGGCGGCAAACGTTGTGCTAAGCGTTGCGTTCGGCGAGTGACTAATGGCGATGTCGAGCGACGTGTAGAACGAGGAAGTGTTCGCGGATGTGGACCAGACTTCGAGGCCGATGAACACGGTGCCTGGCGCCGGCAAGTGACTCGCGGGAATCAACAGCTGGAATCGCCCCTCGTCAAAGTTGCGCGAAGTGCTACCGCCGTAGCCGAACGGCACGAGGTTGCCGGTGCTGGTTTGGTTGCTGTCTTGTGGGTATGCGAGCGGGTTCTGTGCTGCGCAAGGCAGCATGAAACTCGCGAGCGCGAAGAGAGTGGTGAAGGTGGTGTGCATGTTGGATCGCGCGAAGAGTGAGTTCGACAGGGCGAGACTAGCGGAATTCGTCTCGTGCCGACGGCCACGAAGCGGTCTTCATCGGCAATACGGCCTTGCGTTTCGCAGCAAGCGTTCGATCCAATGGCTGCATGACTGAGTCACCTCGCATTGCGTTCGAAGACTTCATGCAGATTGACCTGAGGGTTGGAACCATCACGGCAGCGCACGAGTTTCCAGAAGCACACAAGCCGGCGTTCAAGCTGGAGATCGATCTCGGCCCTCTCGGGACGCGGGTGTCTTCGGCTCAGGTAACGGACTTGTATGCCCGAGAAGAGCTGATCGGACGTCAGGTGCTTTGCGTCACGAACTTCCCGCCGAAGCAAATCGGTCCCTTCGTTTCCGAGGTGCTCGTCACCGGGTTTCACCAAGACGACGGGGCCGTCGTCTTGGCGACCGCTGAACGTCACGTGCCCAACGGTGCGCGGCTCGCGTGATGCTGCCAGTCCGCAACCTCCAAGCGATTGGCATGCCTGATCTGCAAAGAGAAGTGTCGCGATCTACGCGCCCTGCGCGACCGAGTAGCCTCGCTTGCCGTCGAACGTGTAGAGGTTCTCGGTCTTGATGACGTCAAATCCGTCGGACTGGCAAGCGTCGAGCAAAGCGACGATGACCGAGGGTTTGATCGGGGTGTCCGCTTCGAACCGGCACCGCCAGTGATCGCCCAGGTAGGTCTCCGGAGCGAACTCAGGCCAGACCATTACGCCGCGGCTGCTGATGACTCGCAAGCCGATGCCCTTGATCTTGCTGCATGCCGACTGCAGCGCCTTTGCGAGGACTTCAGGCTTGGGGTCCGCCTGCTCCCAGTCGAGAAACAGGTCGACGCCGACGAGCTCTTTCGTTTCCCGCGGCGCTGCCAGTGCGATGCGTGACTTCGCCGTCGTGGTGGACTGCCGTTTGGAGTCACCGTAGTGAGCTTTGGCCAGTGTGAGTGGCTCCTGCCCCATGCGGTCGAGCACGGCTCTGGTGAAGCCCTTGGTGTTGACCAGTTTCGCGCTGTGGCCTTCTTTGTAGATGTCGCCGGTGTGCATGCCGTCTTCGATCGTGCGCAACCAGGCATTGTGCAGGCGCGCGGCGATGATCGGTTGACCCACGTGCACCAACATCATGGTTGCCCCGAGCAGCAGTCCCGATGGGTTCGCGATGCCCTTGCCTGCGATATCTGGTGCTGAGCCGTGGATCGCTTCGAACATGGCGCAGGCCTCGCCGACGTTTGAAGAACCACAAAGCCCCACCGAACCCGTGATCTGTGCCGCGATGTCAGACAGCACGTCGCCGTAGAGGTTCGGCAGGATCATCACGTCGAAGCGTTCCGGCGTATCCGCCAGTCTTGCAGCGGCGATGTCGACGATCATGTGGTCGGACTCGAGGTCAGGGTACTCCTCAGCCATCTCTTCGAAGACTTGACGGAACAACCCGTCGGTGATCTTCATGATGTTGTCTTTGACGATGCACGTCACCCGCTTGCGTTCGTGGATGCGCGCATACTCAAATCCGTAGCGCACGATTCG
>CBESZZ010000038.1:0-13150 GCA_965534055.1 uncultured bacterium
CGGTATGCCTGCGGTGCAGGCTGCCCTCAGCGGCTACAGCGACCTGGCCATGCGGCTTGTGGCGCGGGCCTACGGCGCGCCCTACGCCGTGCACGAAGTGGTGCTCGATCGGCTCGTGCTGCAGAAGGGCAAGGGCCGCGACAAAGTCCTGCAGCTTGCGGCGAAAGATCACCCCGTGGGTGGGCAACTCATGGGGTCTGAGCCCGAGACGTTCGGCGCTGCGGCCAAGGAGCTGGTCGCTGCCGGATTTGACGTTGTCGACATCAACTTCGGCTGCCCCGTTGCGAAAGTGCTCGGTCGCTGCCGTGGTGGCTATCTCTTAAGCACGCCAAGCGTGGCGCTGGACATCGTGCAACGCGTGATGGACGCGGTGCAGGGCGAGGTCCCCGTCACTGTGAAGATGCGCCGCGGCTTCGACGACACGCTGACTGCAGAGCAGGCGTTCTTCACCATCTTGGACGGTTGCTTCGAGCGCGGAGTGGCTGCGGTGACTGTCCACGGTCGCACCGTCGTGCAGCGCTACAACGGCCCGTCCAACACGGTGTTCCTAAGGCGTGTGAAGCAGCACGTCGGCGACCACGTCATCTTGGGCTCCGGAGATCTCTACACCGCCGCGGACGTCATGGGGATGCTCGAGTCCACCGGCGTCGATGGCGTCACCGCTGCGCGCGGATGCATCGGCAATCCGTTCTTGTTCCGCGAGGTGGCAGCGCTGCGCGAAGGGCGAACCATCGCACCACCAACGCCGACGGAACGCCTCGACGCGCTGTTGCTGCACTGGCACCACGCGAAGCACTGGTTCGGCGCCATGGTGGCTGCACGGAAAGTCCGCACCCACGCGATTCGAGCCGCGGCCTACGCCCCCGACCCTGAAGCTGCACGGGACGGACTCGCGAAGTCGCGGTGCGCGGAGAGCCTCGCCGCAGCACTTTGCGTGGCTTTTGGTCCACCCAGGCACGACGCGCTGCCGCTCCCGGCGTGACGAACCCCTGACCCAGCGAATCCGTTGGGCTGCGCGCGAGGCCCCCAGGCACCCACGAACAGCATGAATCGTTCGGGCGATTCCCTGCTACGCTTCGGCCACCCATGAAGATTGTCAGCATGTTCGGGCGCGAGAACCCGGTGGTTTCCTTCGAGTTCTTTCCGCCTAAGACGGATGAAGGACAGCAATCGCTGTTCAAGACGGTGCAGAAACTGGGCGCGTGTCGGCCGAGTTTCGTCTCCGTGACCTACGGGGCGGGGGGCAGCACCCGCGATCGCACGCTGGATCTCGTCGCGCGCATCAAGGGCGACCTGGGCATCGAGACGATGGCCCATTTGACCTGTGTTGGCAGCACGCGCTCGGAGATTCGCGACGTGTTGAGCCGCCTGGCCGACGCGGGCATCGAGAACGTCCTGGCGCTGCGGGGCGATCCGCCCAAGGGGCAGGACGAGTTCGTGAAGACGGAGGGCGGGTTCGGCTACGCCAGTGAGCTCGTGCGGTTCATCCGTGACGAAGGCTTCGACTTCTGTGTGGGGGCCGCGTGCTACCCCGAGAAGCACGTCGAGGCCGATGATCACGAATCCGATCTTCGCCACCTGCAGACGAAGGTCGCGCAGGGCGTCGACTTTCTGGTGTCGCAGCTGTTCTTCGACAATGCGGACTTTCAGGCGTTCAAGCGCCGCACGCAGGCCGCCGGCATCGACGTGCCTTTGGTTCCAGGCTTGATGCCGGTCACCAACGTTGCGCAAACCGAACGGTTCACCGGCATGTGTGGCTCGCGGATTCCGCAGGAGTTGAAGCGTCGGCTGGACATCGTCTCCTCGGATCCATCCGCGGTGGTTGCGACCGGAGTGCAGTGGACGACCGAGCAGTGTCGCGAATTGCTTCAGAATGGGGCTCCGGGCCTGCACTTTTACACGCTCAACAAGTCGTCGGCGACATTGGCAGTTCACGCCGCGCTTGGTCTGTAGCGCCTGACATCGGTCCCGGTTCGGGAGCCCTGTTCAAGGGGTGTCTCGTGGCATGTCGATGCATGCAGATTGCCTTTCGAGGGGAATCTGAGGGGAAGCCGATGACTAATGTTCTCATGATCGGGTCGAGTTCTGCGTATTCGCGGGGTCTCGAAACGCGACTTGCTGTCGAAGACGGCGTGCGGTTGCTTCGTGCGCGCAGTGCGATCGAAGGATTCGAAACGTTCATCAAGGAGGGCGTCGATAGCGTCGTTGTGGACCTCGGAGTGCGAGATCGCGATGGCGTCGGTGTCATTGAGACGCTCCGCGCAGCGAGACCGAACTCGACCATGCCCATCGCAGCGCTGATGGCGACGGACGATCCGCTCTGCGAACAACGCGTGCGTGAAGCGGGTGCGAGCGAGGTCATCGTCAAGACGGCGGATGTCGACGAAGTCGTTGAGCAGCTCGCCGGCGCCGTGCGTGGTCAGCGTGGTGCCGAGACCCCAGACGAGGGTGCAGCTTCCGCGAACTCCATGACCATGATGCGCGTCCGCGCCGAACTGGATGCTGCGGTGTCCAAAGCGGTGAAAGCCGTCTTCGAGCGCGAACTTGGCGTTGTGCTGCAGCAAGAAGAAGAAGGTGTGGACGTGGCTCAAGCCTTGTCTACGGACGCGGCGGGCACCGAGCTGGTTTGCGTGGATCTCGGCTTTACCGGAGCGGTCGCCGGCGTCGTCTCGTTGCGCCTTACGTCGAAGGACGCTCTGCAGATGCAGCGGCAAACGCAGCCGCAGGGCGAGTTCAGCCCGGCCCGTTGGCTTGACGTGGTCCGGATGGTCGGCCGTGAACTGGGCGGAAGCCTTGGTGTGGTCGGAGTCCAAATTGATCTTGCCGCGCCAGTGCTCATGGTCGCGCGCGGGATGCGCCGTCACGTGCAGTCGGTCGAACAGCCAGCGTTGTTCGGCTTTGGGACTGGCGACGCGCGGGTTCAGGTCGAATGCCTCTTCATCGCAGGCCGCATGAACTCTGGCGTTGAAGCGCTGGCAGCCGGCTAGACGACTCGATCGGCGATCGGCGCATCGGTGCCATCCAGTCTTTTTGCGACGGCCGATCGGGGGCCGCGCACTAAGTTCTCTGCGTGGATATCAACGATGCGCGGACGGGTTTCCTTGGAGCCAAGGTGCACCAACGACGGCGCGAGGCGCTGTTCGATCGGCTTGGTCCGTGTGTGTTGCTTCTGCCTACGGCCCCAGTGGCGCGACGCAATGGCGACGTGGACCACAACCACAGACCCGGCAGCGACTTCCTTTGGGCGACTGGATTCCCTGAGGCGGAGTCGGTGCTTGTTGCTTGGCGGAAACCTGGGCAGAAGCGCGGGCACGAGGCGACGTTGTTTGTGCAGCCGCGTGACCCAAAGCGCGAGATCTGGAACGGGAAGCGGTTTGGCGTGCGCGGCACGGTGAGCCGCTTCGGAGTTGATGAAGCGGCTGACCGTGACACTCTCGAAACGAGCCTGCCGGAACTGTTGGAGTCTCACGATCGGTTGTTCTTCACGCTTGGCGCGGTGCCGGAATTCGACAGTCTGGTGATGCGCGTGTGCTCGCAGCTCGCCACGAAACGTCGCCGACAAGCCGCCTCAGCCCATCCGGAGATCTGCGATCCCGGGCCGAACTTCGCCGTCCTGCGCGCAGTGAAGGAAGACGCAGAAATTGCGTGCCTTGAGCACGCAGCGGACATCACGGCCGCGGGCTTTGAAGCCGCGCAGGAGACCTTCGCACCCGGCGTCACGGAGCACGCCATCGAAGCAGCGCTCACCGCAGGCTTCCACGCGGGTGGCTCACCGCGCGTGGGCTACCCGCCCATCGTTGCCAGCGGGGTGAACGCCTGCATCCTGCACTACAACGCTGGCACCCGCAAAACGCGCAGCGGCGATCTCGTCTTGATCGATGCCGGTGCTGAATGGGGCGGCTACACTGCCGATGTGACCAGGACCTATCCCGTCGACGGCGTATTCACCAAGCCGCAGGCCGCCGCATACGACGCTGTGCTCAAAGCGATGCGTGCGGCGACGCGCGCCGCAAAGGTCGGAGCTGCGGCGAACGCGCCGCATCGTGCCGCCGTGCGCTCGTTGTCGAAGTCGCTCGTGGATCTGGGCGTCTTGCGTGGCGACCCAAAGAAGGTGGCTGCGTCCCACGCCTACCGGTCGTGGTTCATGCACGGCACGAGCCATTGGCTCGGCCTCGATGTGCACGATGTCGGCGCCTACGACGACACGCGCGGCAAACCGGTTCGCCTCACTGCGGGCAATGTGCTGACGATTGAGCCAGGCCTCTACTTTGGCGCCCGCGACACCCGGGTTCCCAAGGAACTCCGCGGCATCGGGATTCGGCTGGAGGACAACGTCGTGGTGACCGCGTCAGGCCCTGAGGTGCTCACCGCGCACATCCCCGTGTCCCGTAAGGATGTCGAACGCGTGCTCGCGGAGGCGATGGGCTAAGCAGCCCAGCACAGTTCACTTCACCTGCGAGCGGTACCGTTCCCACATCGCTTCGGGGAACTTCGACCACGACCGCGTCCACTCGCCCTTCGGTTCGATGCTCATGAACCGATCCATGTACGCGAACAGCGCGGGATGATCCCAAGCGGTCTGCAGGTCGAGCGCGCGGGCAGCGAGGATCTGTCCAACCCACGAGTTCGCCGTGCAGCAGCGACGGTAGGAGTCGCTCTCCCATTCCTTGTTGTCGGCGGATGGGCGATAGGCGTGGCGGTTGCCCCATTCGGCCAAGCCCACGTCGTCCATCGTGTAGCCACCGTGGCCGCCGTTGATCATGCCGGGGCTGGTCTCTTCGACGAAGAACGTTTGCTGGTCTTCGCCGAACGCTGCGTGCGGAAGCGCGAGGACGTCGAGCAGGCTGGGGTCGTCGAGCATCTTCGCTGCGAACAGAATCGGAAACTTCCGACCGCTGGAATGGCCGCCGTCGGCGACGAACTTGCCGCCGCCACGAACCACGCCCGCGTTGTCGATGCCGAGCTGCACCAGTCGCTCCACCAGGGGGCGCCTGACTTCGCCTGGGAAGTCGAGCAGCACCATGACTCCGCCGATGCTGACCTGGTTCGCGAGGTCACGCCCGTAGTCGGGCATGTTCTCTGCGGGGTGGATGAAGCGACCAATCCACGTCGGGACATGGTCGATCCACGGGCGCTCGAAGGCCTTGGTGACCAGCGCCATGGATGGCGTGTTCTTCGGGGTGGCCAACCGTGGCAGGATCGCCAAGTCGATCTGTGACGCGTTGTAGCGCACGCGCTTGGCTTCGCCGGTCGACGCGTAAGGCGGACGGAACGAGCCGCGTGCGGGCACCGTCGCCAAGCAAGTCAAGACGGCCGCGGTGTGCAATTGCGGCGTGCGGCCCGGCTCTTCGACGGAAGTTGTCGAAACCAGGGATTGGCCTGGGCGCAATTCCAGCGGGGAATCCGCGGAGATACCCAAGGCAACGTTGCGGGATGCGTCGTAGCGGCTGGACTCGGGCTCGTGGTCCTTCGCCCCGTACATCGCGTTGTCGTAGCCCTGCAGTTTCACCTGCGGATCGGGGTCGATCATCGAGCCGTGCATGATCCGCGGACCCTGCTTACGCGACTCGGGAGTGATGCGGGTGATCGAGACCGGGCCAATGACCCACCAGTCGCCGTTAACGAATTGGCCGCATGGCGCGGCCCCCGCAAACTGCCAGGTGATGCCGAACTGGCTTGCGCTGCCAACCTGCGAGACTGCGGCAAGTGACGGCGGGTCTTGGGTGGTTCCGGTTGGCCGGGCTGGGTCGCTCGCCGAACCGATCCCCGAGGGGACTGCCGGAGTCAACGTGCCGGTGCCGGTGTTGGCGACGACTTTCGGTGGGTTGCCAGGACGGATTCCGGGCTGGGTGGGTCGGGTCTCGGGGTTGGCCTCGGAGGCTGCAGGGTGAGGATATGGGTTGCCGCCTTCTCCGATCACGCGCACGCCGTTCGAGCTGGCCGCCTTGCCAAACCGCCCCTCGCTGTTCATGGCCCGGACCGACACGTAGTAGGTCGCTCCCGACTCGAGCGTGAGGTCGTTCACGGTGGCGCTGCTGGATCCGCCAACGAATTCCCACTCCCGCACGTCGCGACTCAGCGGCGCGGTACCGATGGCCCATTGGTAGGTCAGAGGGCTGGCGGTCTCGACGCCGAAGCCGGTCCAGTTGGCGAAAATGCTCCGCGCGGTGACCTGCATCTCCGTGTCGGCGCCGAGGCCGTCGGAAACCAGCCCGGGAGACGGGCCCCATCCGAGGTCCGGCTCGCGGGGTTCTGGGCTACCGCCGCAGGCGTTCATCGATGCGGCGGCCATGAGGGCCGCCCCAAGCCAGACCCTGCCGAGGGGCGATCCGGAGTTGCGAAGTGGAGGCGTCATGTTGCTGGTCGAAGTTCTTCGGTGCGGCGGCGGTGCGGCGCCGGGTCGGTTCTAATCTGGAGTCTGCCGTGGCTCGCGCGTTTTGCGACCCCAGGCGTCCCCGAAGTCCGTGCGCAGATTCCGCATGGGGTTCCAACGGCCGGAAGGCCATTGCGCCCCTCGTTTCGTCGACGTCCCGATCCTGGGCCCTGGATCTCTTTTTGACCTCAGGGCTAATTCTCTGCGCGGGGGAAGCTCCTTCCGGGCTGGAGGAAGGCGTATCCGCTTCATATCGACCGGCCAAAACGTCGATCTAGACCCACGGAAACGGTGGTTCTGCCGGTCGCTGCGAGCCACAGGCGTTCCCAGGAGCGTTGCTCCGCGGCTACCATCTCGAAGCACCATTCCGGCGGGAAACCACCGATCCATACCGAGCGCCCAACCGTGGCCACATCGAACGATCCGCCCAACTGCCCGACAGCTTGCGCTACAGCCCACCTTCTCGATGACTCAGCCCCTCACCGATGACCTGAAGCAAACTGCCCGCCACAGCGCGGCGGGATTGTTTCACCACGCGCCGACTCGTACGGATGGCAGCAGCGTGCTCCCGTTGGGGCGCTTGCTGTCCGCAATTTTCCGGGCCAAGAAGTTGATCTTCTTCACGACCGGCGTGGGCGTGGCGCTGGCGGCGTTCATGGCGATCAAGAAGCCGAACACCTATGCGAGCACGGGAAGCTTCCTGTTCTCGGGTTCGGGTAGTGAGGCGATCACCCTGTCTCCCGGCAAGAACATCAACGTCAAGGACCAGGAGCTGAGCAGCAACGCGGCCTTCGTGTTCACGTCGCCGACGCTGCTCAAGCGCGTCGTCGAGCGTGTGACGCCCAAGGAGCTGTTGCAGCCATACCGGCCAGGCAACCCCGAAGAGTTCGGTGAAGGCTTTGGCGAGTGGATGCAGTCGATCTTCCACAGCCTGCAGCGCCAGCTCAACCCGGAGCCCAGCGCCGATGAGCTGGAGTTCGATGTCGCGATGAAGCAGTTGGCCGGGAACCTCCTGGTCGACAAGCCGCGCACGTCCGACGTGTTGCTCTGCCAGTACTCGGCCAACAGTCCGGAGCTCGCGCAGAAGATCCTGTCCATCTACATGGAGGAAGCGCGCACGTGGCACGTCGAGGTCTACAACCAAGACGAGGAGTTCAAGGTCATCGACGAGAATGCCACCGCGGCACTGAAGGCCCGTGGCGAGGCCAATGACGCGCTGGAGACTTTCCTCACCGGCAAAGGTGTTCGCGACTTTGCGGGCGCATTGGCGGAGCGCAAAGAAGATGAGCTCGAAGCCAATCGCGCGCACTCCAAGGCATCCAAGCTCGTTGCGACGAACGGCCAGAAGATCACGTCGCTCCAAGGCGAGCTCAAGACGATCGATCAGTTCGAGACCATCAACACCAAGCAGCCCGAGAAGAACGTCGAGCTGGAGGCCCTCGAAGTCGAATTGGGATCGCTTGCCGTGGAACGCGCGGGCGAAGCCTCCCAGTATCGCGAAGGCTCGCCCAAGCTCGCGCGGATCGACGAGCGGACGCGCCAGCTTCGCGAGGAGATCAAGCGTGTTCGCGCGCGCAAGATGCCCGTCGTCGAGTTGGAGGTCACTCGGAAGAGCGAGCGCTACTCATCGACGGAAGCGATGATCAACGAGCTCAGCTCTGAGTTGATCGCCGCCCGGAGTTCGATCGAGACGCTGAAGACGGCCAAGTCCGACGCCGCCGCGCGCTACGACGAGCTGGCGAAAGATGCCACGCAGTGGCGACGCCTGAACCGCGAAGACGCGGAGTCGAGCACTCGGTTGCTGAGCGCAGAGACCGAACTCGCGCGCGCGCAGAACAAGCGCACGCTGAGCATGGGCGGTCTGTCGTCGCTGAAAGAGGTCAACGGAGCCTCGCTGCCGATCGACAAGGAAGGCCCCAACCGCGGCAAGTTCTTGATGTTCGGTTTCTTCGGCGGCCTGTTCCTGGGGCTTGGCTGGGTCGTGACCCGCACGCTGCCCGACACGACGGTGCGCCGTCGCGAAGATCTTGAGGCGCTCGTTGACCTGCCGATCTTGGGCACGATGCCCAAGCTCGATGGCTCGAACATTCGCCGTCACCAATCGCTCCGGGAGCTGGGCGCATGAAAACCCTCTTCAACAAGAAGGATGGCCTCAGTGGCCGCGGTCGCCGCATCGACGTCGTCAAGACGGAGCTCGGCTACCTGTGGTCCAGCCTTATCCAGCGCGGCGTGCGCGAGTCCCACAAGGTGCTGGGACTGGGGGCCATTGGCGAAGACGAAGGCTCGTCGACGCTCGCAGCCAACCTGGCGCTGTTCCTGGGTAGCAAGGGCATGAAGGTGACGTTCATCGAGTGCTCGATGCGCAACCCGGCCATGGCGAAGTACTTCAAAGTAGACGGCAAGCCCGGACTGGCCGAGCTGCTGAGCGGCGACACGGACTTGGCTTCGGCGACCCGCAAAGACATCGCGCCAGGCGTGGACCTGATCCCAGGCGGCGTGGAAGGCGATCCCTACTGGAGCTTCACCACCGACGCGTTCGAGCAGGTGACCCGCCAGCTCACGGCTGAAAGCGACATCGTGCTGGTCGACGTCCCGGCGCTGAACCGCGCCCCGGAAGCCAGCCTCGTGATTCGCAGCATCGACGCGCTGGTCATGGTGGTGGAAGCCAACCGCCATCGTGCGGACATCGTGCGGCGCAACGTCGCTTACCTGCGCTCTCTCGGCACGCCGCTGCTCGGGATTTTCATGAGCGAAGTCGAGCACGAACTCCCAGTCGCCATCGGACGCTACCTCTAGGCCAACCTGTTGGATCACGTCTTGCGGTCAGATTCTGACGGAGTCCTCACGGAGCAAACGCTCCGGTCAGGTGCCTCGCAGGGCGACGCAAAGGCGTCACAGACAGCGAAGACGGCCACGGCACGCAGTCACATCTTGACCGTCTCCGTGGAGGACTACTTCCACGGCGGCGCGCTCTCGCAGGTGGTGTTGCACCGGCACTGGGATCGCTTCGAATCCCGGCTCGACCGAAACCTCGACCACACCCTCGAAATCTGTCGTCGGCACAATGCGACGGCGACGTTCTTTGTGCTCGGCTGGACTGCCGAACGCAACCCAGAGATGGTGCGGCGTATCGTGGCGGAAGGTCACGAAGTGGCCAGCCGCGGATTCTGGCCGCGCGGCGTCGGCGGCATGATGCCCGACGAGTTCATCGAAGACGTGCGACGCACGGAAGAGGTGCTGCACAGCGCAGGAGTCGACCGCGTGCTCGGCTACCGATCGCCGCGTTGGCTAAAGCGCGAAGACCTTTGGGTGCTCGAGCAGCTTGCGGAGATGGGCTACGCCTACGACGCCAGCATCAACCCCATCCTGCGTCGTTTCGCGAAGATGCCGGAGTTTCACACCGTGGGTCGCCACGCGCCGGGAACGAAGAAGTTGCCGCTGTGGGAAGTGCCCATTTCGACGAAGAGCGTGCTCGGCAACCGGTTGGCCATTGCCGGCGGGAACTACTTCCGGCAGCTGCCGCGTGGGTTCATCCACCGTGGGATCCGCAAGTGGATCGCGCAGCGTGAAGATCCGCTGGTGTTCTACTTCATGCCTTGGGAGATGGATCTGGAGCAGCCGCAGATCGCTTCGGTGTCCGGGCTCAACAAAATCAAGCAGTACCGCGGGCTCGCGAAGACGAAGTCGTTGTTCGAGCGCTACATGGCGCAGCTCAACTTCGTCAGCGTGCGCGAGTTCTTGAAGCTGGAGAACTGGTCCGCGGGGGTTGGCGTCGCACAGGTGCCCGCTGTTGCAGCGGTGGACGTGCCGCATGTTGTCCCCCACGTTGTGACGAATGGCTACGTGAAGACGGCGACCGATGGCCTCGCGGGAACGGATGTGTCGGAGAAGCCCGTCGCCCTGCAGGACATCTCGCTCGTCGTACCGATGTTCAACGAGGAGCAGAGCCTGTCGTTCTTGCTCAACACCGTCGAGATGGTTCAGGACCGCCTGGCGGATCAATACCGCATCGAGCTCTTGCTCGTCGACGACAAGAGCACCGATGGCACCGTGGACGTCGCGAAGCGACTCGCTGAGAACCGCAGCGAAGACAGCTCCCTGCGCGTGCGGCTAGTCGAACACGACCGCAACCGCGGCGTTTCCGCGGCGATCATGACCGGGATTCGGGCTGCCAAGACCGAGATTGTGATCTCGTGCGACTGCGATTGCACCTACGACCCGCACGACATCGAGCGCATGGTGCCGCTGCTGAAAGACGCAGAGGTCGTGACCGCATCGCCGTATCACCCGGAGGGCCAGGTGATGAACGTGCCAGAGTGGCGGCTGTTCTTGTCGCGCAACCTCAGCAAGCTCTACAACCGGCACCTACAGATTCAGCTGTCGACGTGGACGAGCTGCTTTCGCGTCTATCGCCGGTCGTTCATCGAGCAGATTGAACTCGAGAATGACGGATTCTTGGGCATCGCCGAGCTACTGATCCGTGTGCATCGCGCCGGCGGCCGCATCGTCGAGTTCCCCACGATGCTCGAATCGCGCCTGCTCGGCGCTTCGAAGATGAAGACGATGGGCACAATCCGCGGGCACGTGGGATTGTTGCGAAAGGTGCGAGGTGGGAAGCTTTAGAGCTTCCATGCCTCAACCGTACACACCCGTTGTCATCCCGGAGCTTGTTACAAAGCGCCTGCGCATGTGCGCGCTCCAGCCGCATCACTTCGACGCGTATGCGGCGATGTTCGCCGATCCAGAGGTGATGAAGTTCCTTAGCGGCGTCAAGACGCGTCACGAAGCGTGGCGCTACTTCGCGATGCAGCTTGGGCATTGGCAGCTGCGCGGTTTTGGCATGTGGGCCGTGGAGCTTCAGGAGACCGGTGAGTTCCTCGGCCGCGTCGGCTTGCACGAGCCCGAAGGCTGGCCGGGCATCGAAGTGGGTTGGGCGCTAACCCAGCAAGCGCAGGGGCATGGCTACGCGACCGAAGCAGCCAAGGCGTCGTTTGAGTGGGGCTTCGCCAATGTGCCCGTCGACAGGCTCCTCAGCTTGGTTGCACCGGACAACGCCGCGTCCAAGCGCGTGTGCGCGCGGCTTGGGCAGGTGGACACGGGCACAGTCGAAGTGTGCGGGCACACGGTGCACGCGTTTGCGCTTTCGCGGCCTGAGTAGATGGGTGAGGGACGGTTTGATGGTTAGCCGACCTCAGAAACTCTCCAGTGGCAGCTTCAAATCTGGCGCGTGCGGAGTCGTGGTCCGAGCGTCTTAGAGCGATGTGCTCAGGCTCTTGATGCAGTCTGCCTTGCCCAAGACGCTTGCTAGAGGGCGAGCTCTTGCATGCTGCCTGGGCAGCCTTCGTCGTCGAACAACCCGTCGCACTCTTCGCAGAGGAAGTGGCGGCGGGGTCCTGCTTCGGGATCCAAAGGATCTCCGGCGATCTCATCGCTCGGTCGCTGGCGAACTCGAGTCCGCAGCATCGAAGTAGGCCGCGTAGTCCACTCCAGTCATTTGGTCGAGGTGCAGAAGTTCTTCTGGCCCGCCTTCCCCTCCGTGATGTGCGGATTCCACGACGAGTCGATAGTCGAGGAAGCTGCCCGACGGATCGAACTCGAACAGGTGCGAGCGGATGTCGCAGAAGCTGCCCGTGGGGAGGCCGGCGACCAAGTAGACCCACCAGTAGCTCGTCACGTAGCGGACCCGGTAGATCAAACGATCTTCGTTGGGGCTCACCCAGGCCGGCGCTCCGAGAAAACTGACCACATCGGCCCGCGTGGATGATCCCGGGACGAAGCGTGTGCTGGTTTCCTCCGGGATCACGCCTCGGTCATAGACGTATTGTCCACTGTCGGGAACCCAAGCGCACGCGGTGAGGCACATGGCAAATAGGAAACCGATCGCTGCGCTCGTGACCCTCATCGCTTTTCCTCGATGCGTACTAAGCGGACGCGCTCGATCTTCGCAAGCTCGGGTTCTGGTCGATCCAGCACGACGACTAGATTGAGCGGGCCCGTGAGTGGACTCGTGAGAGCGCCGTGCGTGCGCATCGCCCATTCTTGGCGTTGGGGGACTTGCCCTTCTTCGTTGAGTTGCCAAACGAGGATTCGGCCTCGTTCCAAGCTCATGTGGGCTTGCCCCAAGGTGCGCAGGATCTCTTCGGGGGAGCTCCCTTCATCCGGAAGCCAGAACTGGACGCTCTCCGACGGAACGACATGCGTTGTGTGTGGGGATAGGCATCCACCTGGCAGCATGAAGGTGATCGCGCCGGCGATGGTGCCAAGGTAGTTGCGCGTGACTCGTCTCGATTGCCCCGTCGCGCGCCCGCTTCGATCAGGTCGGGATGTTCTGTTCAGCCGTGCCATGTTTGTCAGTCTACGAGCCGTGCATAGGAATGGAACTCTGCCCGTGATTGCGACAGCGGCTAAGGCGCAGCGCCGATCATCCCGTTGCGCATTCCGCGCACGTTCCGGACATCGCTAGCTCGTGGTCGCTGACTTCGAACCCGGGCGGGGCGAGTTTCTGCATGCTGCCCGGGCAGCCTTCGACGTCGAACAGTCGGTCGCACTCTTCGCAGAGGAAGTGGTGGTGGTGCGGTAGGTCCGCCATCTCGTAGCGGGGCGGTTGGCCCAACACTTCGACCTGGGCCAGCTGGTTGCGTTCGACCATCGCCTTGACGTTGCGGTAAACGGTGGCGAGGTTGAGTTGGGGGACCGAGGTTCGCGCGAGGTCGAGGATTTCCGCGGGGCTAAGAGGGCGCCCGGCAGTGGTCAGTGCTTCGAGCACTGCTCGTCGCT
>CBESZZ010000039.1:0-13049 GCA_965534055.1 uncultured bacterium
AAACGCTGAATCTGCGGTGCCAAGCGCACAGGCAACCCATGAGTCGCCGTGCATGATTTCTTCGACGAAGACCCGCGAGACTGGCTCTAGAAAATCAGCTCAGCCAGGCCCAACGTGGACCGAACTCCCCAACCGGCTACGCTCGGCACGACTGCCACCCGCACCGGCACCATGCCCGACTCACCAATCCTTCTCCGGTTCGATCCAACCACCCCGCCTGTCACTCTCGACGCGGCCCGCGCGTTAGGGACCTGGCAAGCGCTCGAAGCGACGCTTGCCGACGGGACACCCTCTGCCGTGCTCCAAGCCGTGGAAGATGCCGGGCTGCGAGGGCGAGGCGGCGCTTGCTTCCCGACGGCCAAGAAGTGGCACATCGCCGCGGCGTCGCACAACGAAGAAAAGTACGTTGTCGCCAATGGCGGCGAGCACGAGCCAGGCAGCGGCAAAGACAAATACCTCGTCGCCAACCACCCACATGCCGTCCTCGAAGGCATGGTGCTTTGCGGATACGCCACCGGCGCCAGCAAGGGCATCCTCTATCTGATCGAGGACATGGCGCCGCAGATTGCGGCGGCGGAACAAGCCATCCAAGAAGCACGCGCTGCGGGCCTCTTGGGCTCAAACATCTGCGGTTCCAAGTTCGACTTCGAAATTGATCTGCACAAGGCGCCCACCACCTACGTCGCGGGCGAAGAGACCGCGGCAATCGATTCGATCGAAGGCGGGCCCGGCAAACCAAAGAAGAAGCCGCCCTACCCCGGCGTGTCCGGTGTGCACGGCCGCCCCACCACCGTGAACAACGTCGAAACGCTGGCACTGGTCCCGTGGATCGTGCAGCACGGTGCGGAAGCGTTCGCCGCAATCGGCACGGACGCGAGCAAGGGCACCATGCTCTTCACGCTCGGCGAGCGAGCCAACAAGCCAGGCGTCTACGAGGTGCCGTTCGGCACGACGTTCCGCGAAGTCATCGAAACCCACGGCGGCGGCACGAAGAGCGGCAAGACCATCCGCGCGTTCCTGCCGGCCCTCTCATGCGCTTGGCTCGAAGCAAGTCATCTCGACACGCCGGTTTGCGTGGAAGGCCTGCGCGCGCTGGGCAGCTCGCCAGGCTGCGGCGGCATCTCTTGGGTTGAAGAAGGTGAAGACCCGGTGCCGCGACTCATCGAGATCGCCGAGTTCTTCATGAAGGAGCAGTGCGGCCAGTGCCCACCGTGCCGCATGGAGACCAACCAGTTCGTGCACATCCTCAAAGCAGCGCAAGCGGGCAAGGCGCCGGACGCTGCAGTGAAGCTGAACAAACTCGCGAAGTTTGCCAGAGGCAAAGGACTCTGCTCCCTCATCGAAATGGCCGCAGCGCCCGTGATTAGCGGACTGACCGTCTTTGGCGACGAGTTCGCCAACACGGGCGAGCAGAGCTCCGATTGATTCGGACGACCGGCACGGCAGCCGGTCAACCACTCAGCGGTATGATTGGCGGACTCGCAGTCGCCTCACGCTTTCAACCAGCCGTAGGAATTCGTCAACGCCGCTTTGGCACCCGTGGGCAACGCCTCACCGTGCCCGACGATGAGACGGTCGAAGTCCAAGTCCAAGACTCGATCCACGGAAGCTCGCGTAGCAGCGCGATCCTTGATCATCGACTTGAACAGTCTGCATGCAGTGAGTTTCCCGAGGCCGCCGACCGACCAGAGCAAGCCGCGAAGTGCCAACGACTTGGTGGCGGGGAAATTGAAGACGAGGTCCGCGACAATCAACGACTTCGTCGGTTCGTGCAGCACCACGAACTCGTTCAACTTCGGCATTCCGTCGATGCTCGTGAATTGCAGATCAACGATCTTCGAACCCTCGCTCAGCTCTGCATCCACGCGCAGCTTTGGATACCTCGCTTTGAAACCTGGCACGGCCCAGAATTGGCTCTCAGGAAACGCTTCTTCGTAGCGATCCAAGAACAGGTTGTGCATCAGGTTCGGCGCAAGGACATGCCGCACCGGGCCGAGCTGCTCGAGTTCGGCAGCTAGGCTCTCGCTCCAGGGGATCGGCGAAATCAGCGTCAGCCCGCCGTCCGGCTGACGCACCACGGTCATCCAATGCCCAAGCGGGAACAAGCCAAAGAGTTTGTGTGGGTGATGCCCCACCCAAAGATCACGATCCAGAGCAGTCAGATTGGTCATGGCGCTTTCCGGTTCAACCAGTCGTCAAACCACAAACCTCGCCCTGACTTTCAAAGTTGCAGACGATCCAGAAACGCGCGCTCTCCGGCCTTCAGCCGCCGCCCCGGCAATCGATAGATCCGCAAACGTGCGACTTCGTGAAGCAGCTTCGCAATCCACGCTTCGCGCTCTTCAAGAATCTTGGGCAAGTTGCGGTGCTCGCCGAACTTCGTGTCCAGCTCTCCTGTGAACTCACGGTTGGCGTCGCGTAGGGCGAGCATGAGTTCGAGCTGTACGTCGCTCGTTTCCATCGCCGTACCGCGCGCTGTCGCCAGGCGCGTCGCCATGTGTGGCAGGGATTCGCGCAAGTTTTCGGGCGTCGCGTATTGGAACCACGGACTCCGCACGACCTGGGTGGCGAACACATCCGGATAGTGCGCAGCCAACACAAGCAGGCGATTGCGCTCGCCCATGGCGTCTTTGCGTGAAACCGGCTGACTCGCTCCGAGTGAAACTTCGCCCTGGCCCTTGGCTCCCGCGGACGCCTCCACCTTGTTGATCGACTGATGCCCCAAGTGCACGACGCGCGCTTCCGGCACATAGCGCAGGCCGTGACCCGCTGCCTTGAGCCGCAAGCTCAGGTCCACGTCTTCGTAGTACATGTGGAAGGCCGTGTCCTGCCCACCCACCGCACTCCAAGCCGACTTGCGAAACAGCACGCAGCAGCCCGAGATGCCAAACACGTCCTGGGGATTTCCCGCGCGACGGTCCGCAGCAAGCGCGGCATCGGCGACTCCTTCGTCGCGGTCGATCCAATACAGGTCGCTGCGCTGTTCGATGCCGGTGCTATTCACGCGGCCATCTGGAAACACGACCTTGGGCCCCACCGCGGCGAGCGTGGCGTCCGCATGCAACGCGTCGAGCAGAGTGCGAATGCAATCGGCATCAACTCGCGCATCCGAGTTAAGCAACAACACCGCGTCCGCTTGAGCTGCAGCCACACCGTCGTTGTTCGCCGCCGCGTAGTTGTTGACGTCGCGCTTCAGCAGCTTCACGCCAGGATGCTCCGCACCAATGCGCACCGCTGAGTCGTCGGTTGACGCGTTGTCGACGCACAGCAGCTCGATGCGGCTGCGTGCATCATCGTCAAATCCGATGCTCGCCCATACGGACGCGAAACAGTCCGCAAGAAGCTCAGGACCGTTCCAGTTCACGACCACCACACTGACTTCCGGCGCGGTCATCGGTGCGTGGTTTGGGCTGTGACCTGCTCGTAGGTCGCCACAAGCCGATCCAAGTCTTCGGTCAACGTTGGTGGCGGCGGCGACTCGGCCCCGCGTTCGCTGAGTTGAAGCAGTGCCTCGGGGCGTGCAAGGTATTCCGCGAACACCGCACCGAGCGCCGCGGCATCGCCAGCAGCAAATGTCCTGCCGTTGACTCCGTCGTGCACGATCTCGGTCATGCCGCCCAGATCACTGGCCACCACCGGCAGGCGCACGTAGAGCGCCTCGAGCACCGAGAACGGCGTGTTCTCATACCAAAGCGAGGGCACGACGAGCGCATCGATCTTGGCGAGCACGCCGCCGAGTTCCGGCGGTGTGATCGTGCCCATGAATTGGATCCGTGTGTCTTCGCCGGCAGCACCACGTAGCGACGCCGAGTACGCCGGGTGCGTTTTCTCACCGCCCCAGATCGACAGCCGCAGCCGTGGGTCCTCCGAGTTTCGCACTGCGCGGACCGCAACGTCGATGCCCTTGTGCGGTGTGATCGAGCCGATGTAGCCGATCTCTAGTGTCGCGGCACCCACCGGGCTACGGCGCTCCGGCATGTCGTGGAACCTGCTCGCATCGATGCCGTACGGCGCAGCATCGATGCGTCCGCTTGGGAAACCGAGCGATTCGAACTTCGATCTCAGGAACTCAGACGGCCCGCGGATCGCATCGGCGCGCTCCAGCAGCGGCAGCAAACGATCCTTGCGACCAAGCAGTGCATGCACACGACGCGCGGACGAAGGCGCGAACGTCTCGACCGGCGTGGGCTCTTGAGCCAACTCGCGGAACCGCGAAGCAACACCCGCCGTGTCGATCGCCTTGCCATGCGCGGGATCCAAACACCCCACACATCCCATCCCGCCGTCGGGCGGGCCATCGCACAGCTCGCCCGATGCGCGAAGCAAGATGCAGTTGGGACACACGAACCAGAAGTCCATGAGATTTACGACCACGGGCGTGGGTCGCTCCAACATGCGCTCAAGAGCTTCCGCGCCGAGATTCTTCAGATGGAACACGTGAATCGCGTCGAACTCCCGCGTGTCCAGCCAGCGATCGATGATCTGCGCGAGCAGCGGATTCTCGAAGTCGGCGAGCTCGCGGTTGGGGAAGAGGTCAGGGTGCGCGCCGAAGCGATGCACTTCGATGCCCTCGAATTCCTCGTCCTGTTCGAACCACATCCCCCGCCCGACGGTGTACTGCAGCAGTGGCTCGTAGGCCAAGACGGTGACCTTGTGGCCACGTGCCTGCAGTCCGAGCGCTAGAGATCGTGCGTATTGCTCCGTGCCGGTGACGTGTCGCGGCAAGAACTGATGCAGCACGAACAGGATGTTCATGGCTCGATGCCGCGATCACGAAGAATCGATCGCTCTTCGGGAGTCAGAGAGCGTGGAAACACGCGTCGCTTGCCGACTTCTTGGATCAAGGCTGCGAGTTGCTCAACCAAACCTTTGTTCGCGGCCTGCTCAACCTGCAGTCGAGCCTCCTGGCGTTCCACATCGCGCTGCAAAGAATGGCAGCGAGCGTCGAGCCTTTCGTTGTCCAGCAGTGTCTCGCCAAGCTTCACGCCCACCTCGTCAACGCGCGCTTCAAGCCCTTCGATCTTCGCCACCAGCTCAAGGCGATGATCCTCGACCGCAACCATGTGCGTGACACGGCCCGCGATGTCCTCTTCCAACGCTCCAACGTGGTTCTTCAGGTGGCCGAGCTCGCTTTCTCTCGCCCCGAGCATCGCCATGATTCCGTCCACTTCGCGACGCGCTGCGTGCTTCTCTTCCCGGGCAGCCTGACCCACGTCTTGTAGGTGGGTCATCAGCTGACCCAAGTGCTCGAGTCGCTGTTCCGCAACCGTACGCGGGTCGACGTCGTCATCGACGGCGATCTCCTCTTCGAGCATGCCACCGAACGACTTTGAAAGTCGTCCGAGCATGGTCAGCATGCGGTCGGCAGGCAGCGTGCTTTCGATGACCTGCACCGACTGCTCGATGAGCGTGTCGACACCGATGTCGCCGGTCTCCGAAGTTGGTAAGTGCGACCAAATCGCCCGCAAGCGATCGCGAAGCCCGGCGCGAGACAGTTCCCAGAGCACGTCCGCGCGCCCTAGCGCCCCGCCAACCTCCGTGGGTCGGTACCGAGACAAGACCACAAGACGGTCGGTGTCTGTGATTTCTCTGAGCTCTTCCCAGGCTGGTGCGGAGGTACGGGTCGCTGGCAGCGCGACGTGGCGCATACCCCGGGCGTTCGCGCGCTCGGTCCAGTCCAACAGTGCGGTGAGCCCATGGAGGTCCCCGTCGAACGGTCCCACGTCGATCCAGGCATCTCGACGAAGTGCGAACGCACGCGGATCGACCGCTTCGATTACCTGAAGCTCCGGGCCCGTCGGTTGGCTGGCATCGCGGACGGCCTTCTTGCCTAAAGGCTCCGAGTCATAGGTTGCGGGCTTCGTGCGGAAGCGTTTCGACACCGTCAGACCAATGCTGGTGGCGCGATCTTTGGCTTTGGTGCGATCCGTTTCGATGCGAATTGCGCCACTGGCGATTGCGCGATCAACCAGCGCGGCGAGGCCACCGCGATCGAGGGCGAGCAGCGTCGTCGAAGCTTCCAAAAACACCACGACGGGTGCGGTCGACGCGGCCATCGCGTTGTTCCACGCAATGCCTGGAGTGGGATGGTCGGCGATCTGCAGCTCGTTGCGCGGCCCAGCTGCCGACGCGAACGCCACGGGATTCGAGTCTTCGCCCCAAAGGCCGCGCACCGGAACCTCACCCGCAACCTTGGACGCTTTCCGCACCGCCTCGCCGATAGTGGTCTCGTTTTGGCCTTCGCCAGGAAGTGCCCAAACCACGATCTCGACTTCGGACGGCTGCAACGGCGCGCGCCCGACCACGACGCGTCCCGCGTGGCGAACCCGCTGCGTCAGGTCTTCGACCCGCTCCTGCAGCCGACCACGATCGGCAGCTTTCAGACGGGTCGCGGTCAGCTCGTCCAGCAAGTCCAGCGACTGACTGGTCAGCCGCTGCAACCTGGCGTCCCGCTCCCGCAGGGCGCGCTCGAGCTCGATCAGACGAGCGTGCATCGCATCCGGGTCAGAATTGGTCTGGTTCGAGTTCTTGGACACGTCGGTCACGAGCGACACCTCTCAGCCTTCCCTTCGAGGGCCCGAAGCTTCGAGTCGTCGTGCATCAATCCGTCCATTGCCTTGACGGTAGGGAAGAGGACCCGGATCCGTAAGTGAAAGCCGACGGAGGCGTCAATCCTTGGCCAGGGACCGTCGAATCTTGTCGATTCGGCGCTTAATCGACCAACGGGGCCGCTCGCTCTCGGGCTCGTCACGCAGCACATCGCGGACATCGCGAGGCGTGTCTTGTCGCGAGCGCATCTCCTCTCGGAGTTCCCGAAGATTGCGACCGATCTGTTCACGGTCGGCAGTGACCTCGGATAGCTGATTCTCGACGCTGAGACATCTCTCCTGCCAGTCGGCCAACAGACGGGCATCGCTGTAAGGACTCTGCCCAAGAATCCCCATGCATTCCCGAATCCACGCAGGGGTGCGGCCTCTTGCGCCGCCCTTTTTCGCGCCCTGCTTCGCCGCTTGGATCGCCGCCCGGTAGCACTTCACGGTCGCTTCTGCGCAGCGCTCCCATGTGTACCTCGCCTCGCGTGCCAGTCCCCGGTCCGTGAGTTCCTCGACGTCCTTGCCTCTAGCCAGGACCCGACGCATGAGCTTGGCGAGTTGCTTGTCGTCGCCGGGCTCGTGCAGCCATGCGGCATCTCCGCAGACCTCAGGGACTGACATCGCCTTTGCCGCGAGGACCGGCGTGCCCAGAGCCATGGCTTCGATTGGTGGCAGGCCGAAGCCCTCCTCCGTGGACGGATACACCAGCGCCTCGGTCCCCTGGATCAACGCCTTCACGTCTTCGTCGGAGAGGTCGGAGATCCAGCGCACGCGATCTTCTAACCCGAGGTCACGGATGCGATCCGCGGTGGTTTCACCCTCTTCGGCCCAGACCGCGGTGCCAGCACAGATGAGCTTCACGTGTCGCTCTTTCTGCTCGTCCAGCCGCACGAGTGCGCGGAACAGCGTCTGGTGATCCTTGTGCGGGTAGTCCTTGCCAATGGCGAGGAAGTATTTCCCTTCGACTCCCATCTTCTCGAGCCGTCGTTTGACCTCCGACCGCTCCAAAGGGCGGCGCATCGACGGCTCTACGGCGAGTGGAGCAAGATCGCAGCGCGACGCGTCACCATCGAGATCGTTCTCGACCTCCTGCATGACGGACTTGCTGTGCACCAGCAGTCGGTTCGCATTGGCGACCAATCGCTTCACAAAGCGGCAGTACCACCCGTGCTTCTCGGCGTTCTCGTAGTACTCGGGATGCCGGTTCAGGATGGCATCGTGCACTTCGACGACGGAGGCTTTCGCTGCAAGCGGCAGCCAGATGTCGTGGGGCTCCCGGTCGGGGAAATACGTCAGGTGATAGACGTCGGGTCGCTCTTTGGGGTTCTCGTGGAGCAACACCGCGAGGATGTCTTCACTGCACTGCACCTCCACGACTTCAGCGCGTTTCGGAAAGGAGTCGGGCAATTGCGTGCCCTTCTTGACCACGACCTGCAGCCGGCGGATCTCTCGCTGGTCGTCGAGGGCACGAAGCAGGTTGCGCTGCACCCGTTCAATTCCGGAGAGGGGGCGGTGAAGCAGACGGGCATCGAAAAGGACGTGCATGCGTAGCGGCTATGTAGCCCGGACGGAGCGCGCGGGACAGGGGGCACGAAAAATCCCGATTGGATCGTGCACCACAAGTACCATGAATCGGCTTCCGCGTTGGTGAACCTAACTCCCTTCCCCTACGCGCCAAGCGGGCGAAGTGTCTCGACCAATGGCACGCTTCCCGACGCAACTTTGTGCGTCGGCTCCCACGACATCGCGTCGAGAATGCGCACACCGCAGCAGGACGACACCGGGGCCCCTCAATCGCGGCAATTAGCCGCCGATACGAGCCGCCCCTGCCACGGGCGATGTGCCGACTCGAAGGCCGCCCGACCGCCAAAAAGCACCCTACCCAGGCCCACCGACGGACCCCGTCGCGATTCTCCAGTTCATCAGGACGGGAGAACGTGCCGATGAACTGTTCGGGACGGGAGTAGAGGCCGAGAAACGCCCAGAGGAAACTGATGAGCAACCGCAGACGCACACGCGTGGTGAACAAGCCCTACCAAGGGCGGATGATCCTGAGCATTTCCCTGTTCCCGAGCATCGGGCTGGCAGTGGGTGCCTTGCTGGTCTCAGTGTTCTGCAACCGCCTGAGTCGCGAAGCAGGGCAGTTCGACGTCGAACTAGAGAGCTTGCTACCGCTCTTCTTGACCGTGGTCGGCTTCCTGTTCGCCGCGGGCCTGTTCCTCGTCGTCAACGCGATGAAGATCTCCCACCAGGTTGCGGGCCCCATGTATCGAATCTCGCAGTCGCTCAGGCGGATGCGGCACGGCGACCTGAACTTCAAGGTTGGGCTACGCAAGGGCGACCACCTGGACGAGATCGCCGAAGAGCTGAACTTGCTGCTCGACGCCTTGAACGACAATCCGTTCCCCGGCGCCACGACTCGGGCGATGGCCTTGCAGAACCTCGATGACGACGAGGTTGAAGCGCCGGACGATTCAATGGACGTGAACGCGGTCGATGCGCCGGTGTCCACCAACGTCGGAACCGACGTCGAAGAGGCTCAAGTGAACCGAGCCACGCAGACCGCCAAGAACTAGTCGGGCTGCTACCAATCCCGGCCTTACCGGATCGTGCTGGCCAGCCGGTCGCAGCGTTGGGTTTAAACGCCGACCAATCCAGCAGTGCGCGCAACGTCACGCAGTGCCGCGCGGTCGAGTTCGCACACCTCGCGTCCAAAGCACAGCTCAGTGTGGCGGGCATCGCCCTTCAAGCGGTAGCCGGGGCGCGTCCCCTCCAACCGTAGCCCCAGATTCTGCAACAGCGCGGCGGACGCCTCGTTGCCCTGCAGACACGCGCCTTCGATCCGAAACGCATCGCAGCGCTCCACCGCATACGCGCTCAAGAACTGCCCAAGCCGCGTGCCAACGCCTCGCCCCCAGGCGGCGCGCGCAAGTTGGAACCCGATCTCGTAGCCGCCGGGACTCATTTCCACAGCGACCACGCCGCCCTGACCCAGGAAGGCTCCCTGCTGGTCTTCGACCGTGAAGAGCGCCTTCTGCGGGGTCTTGCCGGCCGCGAGTTCTTCGGTCTGACCATCGATTAGGGGTCCGAAGAATCCCTCGACCGCGCCTTCGGGCAGCGGCGTGAACCACAGCCAGCGCCCAACTTCCGGATCGGCCAGCATGCTGGCGAAGTCAGGCAAGTCCGCGCGCGTTGAGAACCGATACCGCTCGGTCTCCAAGGTCCAAGATGTCTGCATTGGCGAAACCTACATGCCTCGCTGCTCGACGCGCGGTTTTAGACAGCGAAATGCGTCGCGCTGCGCGAGAATGCGCGCATGCCCGAATCACACGCCAAGCCATCCGGTGTCCTTCCACAGCAGAGCCCCTATGCGGACGCTTGGGATCTCAGCCGCGATGTGCACTTCCTGAACCACGGTTCGTTCGGCGCATGCCCCCGCGAACTGTTGGAGCGACAACGCGCCTGGCAAACCCGGCTCGAAGCACAGCCGGTGCAGTTCTTGGCCCGCGATCTGGAGCCGCTGCTCGACGACGTCCGCGCAACGTTGGGTTCGTTTCTAGGCGCGGACCCCGACGATCTCGCGTTGGTCCAAAACGCCACGGCTGGCGTGAACACGGTGCTGCGCTCGCTACGGCTTGAGCCCGGCGACGAACTGCTCGTGACCAACCACGAGTACAACGCGTGCCGCATGGCACTCGACATGATCGCCGAGCGCGCGGGCGCCAAGGTCGTGCTCACGGAAATTCCATTCCCGCTCTGCACCACCGAGAACGCGATCGATTCGGTCATCGACGCGATTGTCGCGAAGGCCACCAACAAGACGAAGTTGCTGCTGATCGATCAGATCACCAGCCCGACAGGTTTGGTAATGCCCATCCGCGAGATCGTCGCAGCGATGAACGCACGAGGCATCGACACCTTGGTCGACGGCGCGCACGCACCGGGCATGCTGCCACTCGAGCTCGATTCGATGGGTGCCGCCTATTGGACGGGCAACGCGCACAAATGGCTGTGCACGCCGAAGGGTGCGGCGGTGCTTTGGGTGCGGCGTGACCGACAAGACGGAATCCGCCCGCTGAGCATCGGCCACGGCGCCAACGCGAAGCGTGACGATCGGTCGAGGTTTCGCTTGGAGTTCGATTGGCCCGGCACCGCGGATCCCAGCGCGCATTTGGTCATCCCCGACGCCATCGGATTCCTGCATCGGCTGTCGAAACAGATCGCGGAAGCGACGGGCAACGCGAACAACGATCGCGATGGACTGGGCGCGCTTCGTGCACACAACCACGATCTCGTGGTGACCGGCCGACAGACGATTCTAGACGCCCTGCAAGTTCAACCCGTCATGGGCGGACACATGCCCGGCGAAGCGGCTTGCCCCGACACAATGCTGGGTTCGCTAGCCACCCTTGTACTTCCCGGACCTGCGGAGAAGCACGCTCACGTCGGCGACGGCGACCCGCTGCATCATCACCTGCTCAAGGAACACGGCATCGACGTGCCGATCTTCGTGTGGCCTGCGCTCAACGCACGCTTGCTGCGGATCTCCGGCCAGGCCTACAACACGCCGGAACAGTACGTCGCACTTGCCGATGCATTGACGGAGTCTCGCGACCTGCTCTGAGCATTGATCACTGCGAGGGTCGATGACACAAACCGCACGGTTCGCGGGGTTCAGTCCTTGTCCTCGCCGTTGTCTTTGACTTTATCCTTCTCGCCGTCGGCAGACGCAGGATCGACCCCCCCGCGCACGATCTCGACGTCGCTCGCAAGCGCTTCGGCAAATGCCTTCGCCTGGCGATCGTCAGGGTCATTCTCGAGATACTTGCGGAAGTTCTTCAGTGCCTCTGGCTTGTTTCCCAAGATCAGGTGCGCCATCCCCAAGCCGCGGAAGGCCAATGGCCGCCCTAGCTTTGCCGCCTTGGTCAGAATGGCAGCGCCTTCTTTTGACCGCGCGCCGTTCCAGCCAGGAACATGCCGTAGTGGAGATTCGCCGGGCCGTGGTCCGCGTCGATCGCGAGGATTCGGTCAAAGTAGTCGATGGCGCGCTCCGCGGACTTCGATCGATCTAGGTTGTGCCCCATGGACTCCAACCGACCAGCGAGGAGCATGAAGTTGCAGTATCTCTGCGAGTCCTCTTCCCCCGCCGACTCCTGATCCCACGAGTCCTTCGGCCAGGTGATCTGCAGCATCTTCGAGACTGCGTCGACGTGCCTCTCGGCGCGCGCACGATCGTCCTTGCTCCTGAACTTGGGTGGGTAGTTGGCCGCGAACTGCCCCAGGTGCACGAGGTAGCTGTGCAGCGCCGGTCCGTCGAACGTGGCCATGGGGTTAGAGTCGCCATCGCCCCTCTTCACTCGCACCAGGCTGGATAGCCCATCGCCCTTGTAGCGCGGCAACGACGGTTCCTGGTTCTGCGATGCGTCGCTGGAAGCCGGCTGCTTCTCTGCCGCGTCTTCGGGCTTCGGGCGAGACTCCTCAGTACTGGGTTGCGAGGACGGCACCGGCTCAGGTGTCTGCGGCTTGCTTTGGGCAAGACTGGCGGGGGCGAGCAGCAGCGTGGCCCCAAAACCGGCACACAGCGCGCCCTGCTGAATCAGCGAGATCGAGATCATCGACACACCCTATCCCGACCGGGCATTCCGTCGGATGCACAGAGCCACGACACCTGACAGCGGCGCGATGCGGCGCAATTCGCTCCAGCTTCGCCCCCTTGCCAACCGATCAAACGTTTGTTTGAATTCGCGGCTCCGCCGATTCGCCACGCATCCGCCCCTCCTCTCCCGCCTCCGCCATGACCGTCGCCACCAAGACCGCTCTGCTCGACGCAGCCGAACACGTCGTGGCCGAAGAGGGCGTCCGCGGCGCTTCGCTCCGGGCAATCACCAAGATGGCCGGGGCGAACCTCGCGGCCGTGAGCTACCACTTTGGCTCGAAAGAAGGGCTGCTTCAGGAAGTTTTCACTCGACGGCTCGCGCCAATCAACGCGCGGCGGCTCGAACTGCTCGACGCGGCGATCGCGGAGCCAGACAACCCCGACCTGGACGCGGTGCTGCGGTCGTTCGCTCTGCCGGCCATCGAAGTCGTCAAGCTGCACCCCGAAGGCCAAACGCTGCGCCGCATGATGGCACGCGTGGTCTACGGCGAGCGGCCAGAGTTCATGGAGGAGCTGTTCCACCGCAACTTCGCTGAACTGTTCGAGCGCTACATCGCCGCGCTGAGTGCTGCATTGCCGCACTTGGAGCGCAGCGCGCTGGTGCTGCAGTTCCACTTCTTCATCGGTGTATTCGCCCACACCATCTCGTCCGACGACAAGCTCAGCGTGATCCTCCCCAACTATGACCCGGTCGACGTGGAAGGGATCACCCAGAGCATCGTCCAGTTTGGCGCCGATGC
Organism: uncultured bacterium; assembly: GCA_965534055.1. GTDB lineage: Bacteria > Planctomycetota > UBA1135 > UBA1135 > UBA2386 > CBESZZ01. The sequence goes on from CBESZZ010000039.1 coordinate 12,990, forward strand.
GCTTCTCGCCGCCGATCGCCGCGCAGAGGCCGCAGGCAGCAATGGCGCGCGCCAGCCCAA
>CBESZZ010000040.1:0-12999 GCA_965534055.1 uncultured bacterium
CGTGGTCGAGATTGGCGATCGGCTGGTGGAGCAGCGCACGCTGCAGGTGATTTCCAACGAACCGGCGCGGGGCAAAGCCACGCCGTTCTTGACGGTTCCGGAGTTCACCAACCTCTCGCCCAACCAGGTGGTCTCTGCCACGGGCTTCGCCGTTGAATACGCGCTGCCAGCCGGAACGCAGTACGCAACCCTTGCGCTGCGGTCGTCGCTCGCAGATCCCGCACTGATCGCCGAGTGGACCGTGGTTCTGCCGCCGGACGAGTCGTCGTTCAACTTTGTCGAACTGCCCGACGGCGTCGCGGATCCGCTGCTTCCCGCGACCGACTACACCATCACGCTCACCGCAAGTCGCGTGGCGGCTGACTCGGTTCTCGCGCAGTTCGATCCGACCGAGGAGTCGTTCTGGCGCGTGTCCTCGCATTGGGTGGGTTTGGGGCCGGCGGGATTCGGCGTCGAAGCCGTGAGTCGCGTGACGCTGCCGATTCGCACCGACGGGTGAGCGAATCGATTCGACGTCTGAAGCTGACCCGCACTGCGATCGCAGTTGGCGGCGCGCTGTTCGTGGGGTGCGCTTCGCCACCTCCAGAACGACCGCGTCCGGCTGACGCGGTCCGCGGCATTGAGTTCGCGTTGTCGCGTGGGGACACCGAGGCGGCTGAGCGGTTCGCGTCACGCGGCCGCGTGCTTCATCCAAACGATGGGCTCGTGCAGTGGTGGTGCGCTCGCGTCGCGACGGCGCTTTGGCAAGACGAACTGGCGACGCGCAGCCTCCGCGCGTTGGCGCGTAGCCAAGACCGGGCGCGGCTGACGTCCAACGAGATCGACGGGTTGTTGGGCGAACAGTTGTTTCTGGTGGGGAAGTTCGGCGAGAGCCTGCCTCTGTTGGATGCGCACGTTCGCAAGAGCGAAGAATTCCTGCGGCGCCAGCGGCTTGCGGATCCCGACGCTTCGCCCGACCCAGAGCGGCTGGTCGATCTTGCGCGACGGCAGGCCATGGCGCGCGTCGCGTTGTATCTGCCGTTTCAGCGAAGCGCGGCCGGTGCGTTTGCAACGGAGTTGCCGTTGCAGGCGGGCGAGCTGCCAGAGCTGTCCTGCCTGATTGGGCGTCGCGAACGGCCGTTCGTGCTCGATACCGGGTCTTCGCTCACCGCGATGAGCGCGGCGTTGGCCGATGAACTCGGGGTTCTGGAGATTGTCTCCATGGGCACGCTCGAAGATGGTTTGGGGCAACCGATGGCCGCGTCGTTGGGCGTGGTCGGTTCGTTCGCCTTGGGCAACGTGCGGCTAGGGACTTTGCCGGTGCTGATCGTTGGTGACGCGCAACTCGCCATGCGCGACGCGTTTGGCGGGCCCGATCGCCCGCCGGTTGGCGTCATCGGCCTCGACGTGCTCACGGCGTTTCGAGTCACGCTGGATCCGGAGCGGCGCTCGGTGTTGTTGGCGCGTCCGCGTGGATTGGCGGCATTGGAGTCGGTGCAAACCGTGCGCGTCGACGGCCGTTGTCTCGCCCCGGTGCAGATCGAAGGGCGTGACTTTTGGTTCGTTTTGGACACCGGTGCGTCGCACTCGAGCTTCACCCCGTCGGGTCTTGATCGTTTGCCTGATGGGGCGTCGCGCGCGGTGCCCGCGTTTCGTCGAGTTCGCGGCGCTGGCGGTAGCTCGATGTCCGTGCGTGGCGTGAGAGATCTAGTGCTGACTTTGGACGATGTGCGGTTTCGCGGCGTGGCGCTACCGGTTGTGCCGCGGGATTCTGCGGACTGGTTTCCGGTGCACGGGGTGCTTGGTGCAGACCTGCTGTTGCAGGTGCGGATCACGCTGGATCAGGGGCGCCTACAGGCAGCTCCACAGGGCGGTGGATGATGGCTGGTCGCGCGGCTGCGTTCGAATCGCCGTCTAAGACTCGGGCGACACTGCGACGCCTGGCTCGCTGATCGTTTCCGGCGCTTCTGTTCCGCGACGGCGTCCGAGCTTGGCGGCTTCCAGGCCGGCCTCGAGTCTTGCCGTGGAGTCCGCGTCGTGTGGGCGGCCACCGAAGCGGATTTCTTGGTAGGCCGTGAACGCATTGCCCACGGCTTGAACGTCGAGCTTGATGCGACCCTCGGCAGTGGCGTGGGCCAGTGCGTTGGCGAAGCCATCCAGCGTCCGGCCCATGCGTGACGGCATGCCCTTGCGCTGAAGTTCGCGAAGCACGCGAACCACTGCGCGTCGTGCGGGCCGCGTCTCACGAGGAATGGGCGGTGGGGCTTCGACTTGGACGCGGCTGGGGGCGTTGCGAATCAAGAACCAGAACACCGCAGCGAGCGCCACCGACAGCCAGAGCCAAGGGTTGCTGAGCCATAGCCAGGGGTCCGATGCCGCCTCAGTGTTTTTGGCGTTGAACTCCTGGTCTTCGATTGCGGCTTGTGCCTGAATCTGCGCGCCGAGGTTTAGACGGTTGGCGGCGGGTGTCGCGTCGAACGGAATCCAACCCAACCCGTCGATCGGAATCTCCACCCATGCGTGGGCATGTTGCGAACCAAAGATGCGGGTGGTGCCGCCGGCAGGGTCAGGATCGCCACCGATCAGGCCGACCCCGATCCGGCACGGAACTCCGACTGAGCGCAACATGATCGCGAACGCCGACGAGAAGTGCATGCAGTAGCCCGTGCGGTCTCCGAACAGGAAGTTGCGCAGAGACTCGCGGTAGGGGCCCGTCGGTTCAGCGAGCTTGTAACTGCAGCGTTGGCCCAGCCCGTGAATCAGCGCCGCGGCGATTTCAGCAGGGGGCGTGTTCGGGTCGATCTCGACGTTGCGAGCGGCCAAGAACCCCTGCGCGAGCACGTCGATTTCGGTGTCGCTGAGCGCGGAGGGGAGCTGAGCAGCCGTTCGGAAGCCAGGGTCGAACGGTCGGTCGACCGCTTCATACTGCAGGTCTTGGAAGTCCGCGGCGTATGCCGGAGTGATTCGATTCGTTTGCGACAGCGCTCGCAAGACCTCTTGTTCGCGCGCAACGTTGACGTTGCGGAGGTCGTAGACGGTGGTCACTCCGCATGGCACGAGCACCATGCCGCCCGTGGACCCCAGCTGCTGTAGCTGGATGCGGTCGATGGGTTCGCCGTTCAGGGGGCTGCGAATCCGCAACGGGACATCGTCTCTCGCCCGCGACCAAGATGACTGGAGTTTGGCCCAACGGTTCCATGCCGGCAGGTCAAAGTATGAGCCGCGAAGATAGAGGTCGTGCGGGAGCGGGTTGGCGGTGAGCGATGTTACCCGCATGAGTCGGTCGCCCTTCAGTTCGATTGGTGACGACGGCCGTCCGCCAAGCTCGAACGCGTCAGAAAGGCCGACTTGTTTCGGCGAGCCGTCGCGAAGATCTTCGCTCACGAGATCGGCAGGATCTTCGCCGCGGAGTCGTCCGGGACTTGGAATCGTGCCCAGGGCGAAGAACACCACCGCCGCGATCGCCGCGGACGCGAGCGCGGAGCCCATGGGGTTGAGCAATCGCCTGGACCCTCCACTTCGTCGCCGGGCTGGCGTGATCAGCCGGTGCACACGCAGCCTGCCGCCTCGCAGCGCGTGCACGCGGGTTTCCAGGTGCAGCGCGACCGCGGCGGCGATGAACCAAACGCAAAGCCACACGCTGAAGCCGCGATGACCGAGGATCAGTGAGACCAACAGGATGCAGAACGAAAGGAACAAGCCCAGTGTGACGTCACTGTCTTTGCGCCGCCCCGTCACGAACACGAGCGGGGGCAACAGCGTGCAGGCCAGTGCCGCTGGCTGTGCAAGCAAGCCGCCAAGATCCACCGCTAGATACACACCGCCCGTCAACGCGGCGGTGGCGAGAAAGGCACGCACGCCGCCTGGAATGCGCTCGAAGCGACTGAGCAGCAAGAACAGCAGCGACGGCAGAGTGAACGCCAGAATCCACGGCAACGGAAACATGGCCTGCGGCAGTGCCAACAACGCAGTGAGCGTGGCTGTCCACAGAGCGACAGTGAGCGCGATGCGCGACCAGTGCAGCCAGTCTTTCAGTTCGTCGTGGGTAGGGCCGCCGACCATGGCTTAGAGCTTCCCCCCGTGCTGAATCGCCGTGCGGAGCAATCGAGATGGTGCGCTCATCGAGCCTCGCCTCCGAGCACTTCGAGCTTTGTGCCTTCGATCGTTTCGATCGGTCGAAGCCCGCCTGCCGAAAGCCAATAGGTCGTGTCGCAGTCGCCGAACTCCGCGAACTCTTGATCCTGGAGCGGGCGATCTGGGCAGGGTTCGCATTCCGCAAGGAACGTCGTGAACTCCTCCGCCGAACTTTCGTCGAGCACTTCAAACCGCAGTGGCGTTGAAGCAACCACGAGGACTTGCAGCACCGTGCCTTCCGTATGGGCGCGATCCGTGAGTGTTGCGCTCGCGCAAAGCGCCCATTCAAACCCGCGCCGCATCCGTGCCATGGCTCGCCCGTTTGGCGTGCGAAGATCGAGCACGAGGCCAACCTGACGAGGATCTTGGCCGCGAAGCACGCGGCGCACCAAAGTGCCAACGCTCGCACTTCGCATCGCGTGCACGCCCCGCGCATCTTCGTCGAGCTGGTGTTCGCGCAGCGCGTAGAACTCGCTGCCACCAGCCCGCGGATTCGCGCGCGCATCGGGCTGGCCAGCCCACGTATCGTGCGCGAGGTCTACGGGCAGCTCCACCCGCGCGGGCTCGGTGATCAACTCGGTGGCGACCTTCGCCACCGCGCGCACGCTGAAGAACCCCAACGGATACAGCGACTCAAGCATCCACACTCGCTCGATCGCATGCCCTCGCCGCTTCGAGCGACCGGGCAAACGCAGCGAAATCGGTTCGCGCGGTTGCGCCTTCGTGAGCATGGCCGCACTCGAAAACGTCGAAGTGCTCGGCTCGTAGATCGTCACGTCACGCTGCGCACGCGTCCCGGTGTGCCGCACGAGCAAATCCTGGATGAACGGTGCACCGGCCCAGGTCCGTCGCGTCGACGCCTGAATCGCGATGCGCCGAAGCTGCGACGGCTTCAAAGCCAGGTCGATCAGCAGCGGTGCGACCAGCAGACTCGCCGCGAGCCGCGCGTTGGGATCACCGGTCAGCCACGCAGCCCCGACCGCGAGCGAGATCAGAAGCGCGACGACCCGCCCACGGGGCGTCATCTCCAGAGTCTGGTAGCGGTCCGGTTTGGGCACCGGGGGATGGTAGCGATTCTCGAAGCTTTCGCTGGTGTCTTGGCCGGTTGTTCGCCGCGCCTGAGGCCCAACTTACTCCGGAACCGGCACCATCTGCATGACTTCGCCCAGAAGCGCCTCTGTGCTGCCGCTGCCGCCCACGACGGTCATGCGGTGCGCGAAGGTGGGGATCGTGAGGGCGCGGATGTCTTCGGGGACGACATAGTCGCGGTCGTGGAGGACGGCGCGAGCTCGGCAGACGCGGTGGAGGGCTTGGGCACCCCGGGTGCTGATGCCTAGCTTGATCTCGCTGTGGGCACGGGTGCGCTGGGCGAGGTCGACCATGTGCTGGACGAGCGAGGGTTCCACGCGCACCTGCTGGACCTGGGCTTTGGCGGCGGCTAGCCGGTTGGCCGCGTCAGGAACGGGTTCGAGGGACTCGACCAAGCGGTGGCCGTCCTCCTGGGCGACGATCTCGGCTTCGCGGGCTGGATCGGGGTAGCCCATGCGCACACGTAGCAGGAAGCGGTCGAGTTGGCTTTCTGGCAGCGGATACGTGCCGCGGAACGTTTCGGGGTTCTGCGTCGCGATGACGAAGAATGGCTCGGGCAGCTCGTGGGTTTCGCGGTCGATGTTCACGCGGCGTTCGGCCATGCACTGCAGCAGAGCGGATTGAGTGCGAGGCGGGGTGCGGTTCAATTCGTCCGCGACGAGCACCGATGTGAACACCGGTCCGGGTCGAAACACGACGTCACCGGAGACCGGGTGGTAGATGGGGGCGCCGAGGATGTCGGCGGGCAGCAGGTCGGCGGTGCATTGCACGCGCTGGAACGGCAGGCCGAGCGAGCGCGCGATGCTCCGCGCGAGCAGGGTCTTGCCGACGCCTGGCTTGTCTTCAAGCAGGAGGTGGCCGCCGGCGAGGAGGGTCGTGAGCGCGAGATCGACAGCGGTGTCCTTGCCGAGGAGCACCCGGCCGATGTGATCCCGGAGCGATTGAGCGAAGCCTGCAGTCATGGGTGCGCGAAAAAGTAGTCGGCGGAAGAAGCCTCGCCCGCAGATGGGGCAGGGGCGTTGGTCCGAACGGTGCGTGAAGCGGTGGGCGCCGCTGGTTCAGCGCCGCCAGACGAGACCGTTTGAGATCGGGCAGGGCAAGGGCATCCGTGGGGTGGGTGTCTCGCTTCGGCTGCCTTGGGCTCCGCGAGGAGGGACAAGTTGGGGTGTCGCATCGGGTCTCAAACTCGGGCCGGTGGGTTGGAGCGCGATCTGAAGTCACACTCGTACGGCATGCATCCTGGACGCGTGGCTTGCGTGGAAACAAAAATCCGACAGCATGGGCTCTGTGGCACGTGAGTTGCCCGGGCCGACGCCTTACAGATCAGGCGTGGAGTCATCATCGGGCTGGAACGAGGGTTCGAACGATCGGTTCGATTTGCAACGCCACCCAGGGTCTCCGCGCTCGCTGGTCTGGTGGGCGGGGCGCCATGGTCCACACCCGCAATCTTTGGTCGCAGACCCGTCATGGTCGATGCGGACCAGACACCGTACTTCTTCTTACAATCCCTACCGATGCGCACCTTCGCCCTCAGTCTTGGCCTTCTCGGCACACTTTTCACCGCTTGCGGCACGATCGATCGACGCATCGATCCGGAATCCCCCGATGCGGTCGGCGGCGCGACGCTGGACAGCCTCGACATCCTGGCGATGTCCGACCAGATGGCCCGCGACATTCAGGCCAGCGGGATTCTCCGCTCGGCCACGCCGGAGAACCGGGTGACCTTCTACATCACCAACCTCCGCAATGACTCCAGCGAGCCGATCGATAACGAGATCATCCTGACCCGGATGCGCACGCGCATCGCCCGCAGCCTCGGGCGTAAGGTCCGCATTCTCGACCGCAGCAGCGAGTCGATGAGCGAAATCAAAGAAGAGCGGCGCGCGAAGCGGGAAGGCGCGGTGACGCAGAACCCCGGGATGGAAGGCGCACTCGCCGGTTCGGACTACGTGCTCAACGGCACGATCAAGGATCGCGTCAAGCAGGGGCGCAGCCTGAAGTCGGTCTACTACCTTGTAACCTTCCAGCTCACCGATCTGGAAACGAGCGAGCTGTCGTGGACCAACGACTACGAGGTCAAGTTCGAGTCCGAGAAGTCCGTCATCTCGCGCTGATCTGGTTTCCATGCGGTTCTCGTCTCTGATCCAACGCGCGCGCGTCGCGGTGCTGTGCAGCCTCGGCTGCGTTGTGGCCGCGATGAGCAGTGGGTGCGCCACAACGGCCGCCCCGGTGCCGCTGCAGCTACTCGGTTCGGGTGATGTCGAATCGTTGGAGACTTGGTTCGCGAAGACGCTCGACACGAGCGCTACCGACAATCGTGCGCTGTGGTTGAACGGGCTCGCGCAGATGCAGATGCTCCAGGGGAAGACGGACGACGCGTTCCGCAACTTCACCGCCGCGGGTCGCATCATGGGCAACTGGCAGACCGACGGCGGCGAAGCGTTCGCCGCGATCGTCGGATCTGAAAGCAGCAAGGGTTGGCGCGGCGATCCTTTCGAACGCGTGATGAACGCGTTCTACGTCGGGTTGCTCTACCTGTGGCGCGACCAGCCTGACAACGCGCGGGCATCGTTCAAGAAGGCGATTCTTGCGGATGGCGAAAGCAACGATGAGTCCTACCGAAGCGACAGTGCGCTGTTGTTTTGGTTGGCGGGACGCGCGAGTTCGCTCATGGGCAAGCCCAACGATGCGGCGCAGTTCTTCAAGGAAGCGAAGAGCGCCCAGGAGTTCGCGGTGCAGCACGGATCGCGTGGCGTCGTCGATCCGAACGTGCTGCGCGAACCCGGTGCCGGCAACGTCGTGTGTCTGGTGGATGTAGGGCTTGGACCCGAGAAGTTCGCCGCGGGCGACAACGGCGAGCTCGCTCGCTTCCGCCCCAAGAGCGCCCCGGCCACCAGCGCCGAGATCATCCTCAACGGTGATGTATTGGGTCGCACCGAGATCGTGCTCGATGTGGAATTCCAGGCTGCAACGCGCGGCGGCACCGCCATGGAGGGCATCCGCGAGGGCAAGGCGGTGTTCAAGTCCGTGACGGCCATCAGCGGCATCGTGTTGCTGAACGAGGCTCTGAAGGACAATGGCAAGGGTGCGCGCGATAAAGCGATCATCGGTGGCGGCCTGTTCCTGCTGTCGCTCATGACCAGTGCCACCGCCGATACACGCCACTGGGAGACCCTGCCATCCAGCGTCCAGGCGCTCACCGCGCAGATCCCACCCGGAACGCATGACCTTGAAGTGCGCTTCTTAGATCGTGCGAACCGCTATCTACCCGAACACACGCAGTCGTATCAGGTCGACGTCCCCGAGTCGGGCGAGGCCTATTGGTTCTTTCGCTCCGTGCCGGGTCTCGACCGTCGACGCAATTCCATGCCGTCCGCGACCGCGATCCAATCTGCGCCAAGCGACGTCTCGACTCGCTGACCTGACCACATTCTTCGCGAACTGACTCCATCCATCATGCTCCACTCCCTACGCATTCCGTCTCTCGTCGTGCTCGCTGCTGGGCTCACCCTCGCCGGGTGCTCTTCGAGCCCGCCCTACGCCGCGCCGCGCATCGACAACCCTGCCGAGCAAGAAAACGCGGTGGTTCTCGCCAGTGAGGACCTCGCGGATCTCGTGCAGGTTGGTTCGCCGGTGGTTGAGCGGTTGCCCGAGTCCGGCCTGCTTCGCGTGCAGATCCCGGTGCGCAACGTCGGCGATGATCCGCTCGATGTGCTGTGCACCATGGAGTTCATGAACGCTGAGCTTCAGCCCATCAGCGACATCACGTCCAGCTACTACATGCGCATCCCTGCTGGGATGACGAAAGGGTTTGAAGCAGTGTCGACCAAAGAGATCGCCACCGACTTCGTGCTCCGTATCCGAGAGAACAAGCAATGAGCGGTCGTCCGATTCAGCGGAGCTTGGCGCTGGCTTCCATGGCCGTCTTGGCCGTGGCTTGCAGCAGCGCGCCGACGGGCGTGGGGCGAACCCACGTGACGCCTGCGCCGTCGTTGCCCAACTCCGCGCGCCAAGATCGTCTGCCGGTGACCGCCGACCGCCTGCCCGAATCCGTCGATCAGCGGACGATTGACGCGGCGAGCGATGCCTACCTGGAGCGCGTGGCGGCCATCCCGTCGCCGACCTTCGACAAAGACCTTCCGGCTCGTGCGCCAGCACGCTCGAGCAGGGGCTACTACGAAGATCCGTACTACGGCTCGTTCGGCTACGGAGGCTATTCGAGCTACGACGATGGCTACGGCTACAGCGAGCCTGGGTATGGCTACGGCTACGGGACGCGCTACGGACGCACTGGGCGATCCCGCCGCGGCACCTCGCCGTTCCCTTGGTCCACAGCGGTTGGCGCAGGGTTGGGTGCCGTGATCGGCCACCAATCCGGACGCCGCGATCGCGGTCTGGCCTGGGGCGCTGGGCTCGGGTTGCTTTTCGACCTGGATCGCTGGTCGCGCTAGAGAGCGCGCTCCCAAGCTCTCGCGAAAGCGCCGCTGTGAAAGCGTCGTCGCGATCTGGCGCGCGTTCGGCCAAGATCGGGCCCATGAGCGGTCCGATTCAGTCAGTCTTCACCGTCCGTGGTCACCTCATCGATACGGGGTTGCTCACGGAAGTCCTCGACGCGATTCCTGCCAGCGGTGCGTCCTATGAGATCGCGCTTTTTGAAGTCGGTAAGGAAAGCGAGGACGAGAGCGAGGCGCGGATCAACGTCACGTCGCCGGATCTAGAGATCTACCACCGGGTGCGCGACGACCTGATGTCGTTGGGTGTCTCTGAGGAAGGCGAGGCTCCCGTTGCGATCGCAGCGGTAACCCAGACGGGGGTGGCGCCCGAGGGCTTCTATTCCACCACCAACTTGGCCACCGAGTTTCGGCTGGAGAAAGCTGGGGCTTGGCTGACGGTGGGTGGCCAACGCATGGATGCGACAATCGTTGTCGACAAGGGTGCTGGTCGCTGCGTGAAGCTTCGCGACCTTGCGGTTGGCGAGCAGGTTGTCACCGGCATGGACGGCATCCGGCTTAAGCCAGCGCGGAAGCGCACGCAGAAGACGTCGCGGTTCACGTTCATGAGCGGCGGGGTCAGCAGCGAGCGGCGACTCGGCGCGCAGATGGACGAGATCGTGGATGCTTGGAAGTCCACTCGCGAAGCTGGCCGCAAGGTCATCCTCGTGCCTGGCCCCGTCGTCGTGCATGTCGGCGCGGCCGAGAAGCTCGCCGCGGTCATCCGCGCAGGCCAGGTCGACGGCGTGCTGTCGGGCAACGCGCTTGCTGTGCACGACTGCGAAGCGGCGTTCTTCGGCACTAGCCTCGGCGTGCGTCTCGAAGACGGCAAGCCCGCGGTGCACGGCCACATGAACCACATGCGCGCCATCAACCGCATCCGCGGCGCCGGCAGCCTGCCCAACGCGGTGAAGAGCGGCCTGCTGAAGACGGGCGCGATGCACGCGCTGGTCGAGACCAACACGCCTTACAGCCTCGTCGGCAGCATCCGCGACGACGGACCGCTGCCCGACACCGAGATGGACTTGCTCGCTGGGCAGGCCGCCTACGCGAAGATCCTCGAAGGCGCGGGCCTGGTGGTGATCCTGGCTTCGATGCTGCACGGCATCGGTGTTGGCAACATGGTGCCCGCCGAGGTGATGACCGTGTGCGTCGACATTCATCCTGCGGTCGTTGCGAAGCTCGCAGACCGCGGCTCCGCGCAGTCCAAAGGCATCGTCACCGATGTCGGTGCGTTCCTGGACCACCTGCAGCGTCGGCTGGCCTAAGCATGGTTTCGACGACGAACGCGCCGTTTCGTCTGCGTCCCATCGATGCGGAGGCGGCGGACGCGTTACGGCAAGGCGGGCGGGGTTCGCTACGTCCCCGACGCGAAGCCGGGCTATCCATGCCGGCAGTGCCTTCGCGATGCGGAAGTTGGCGAAGCTCTCCTGCTGGTCGCCCACGATGCTTTCAGCGATGGTGTGAACAGCGTGTGTCGGTCACGAAGTCCGATCTTCATCCATGAAGAACCGTGCGAAGTGCAGACCGCCTGGGATGATTTGCCGTATCAGCTCACGTATCGTCAGCTCTCGGTGCGCGCGTTCGACGGCGATGTGATGATGACCGATGCGGAAGTCATCGACGGTGCGAAGCGGCAGGCCACGCTAGAGCGCTTCTTCGCCGACGCTTCAACGCACGAAGTGCACGTGCACAACGCGGTGCGCGGCTGTTGGGCGACGACCGTGGTGCGGGGCTAACCGAGGCGTGATCGCCTAACGGATTGGCTTGGGGCGCGGCTTCTTGGACGTGGCGTCAGTCAGTTCCTGCAGCTCCTGCAAGATGCGTCGACCCGTCTCTTCGTGACGCACTTCTGGCAGGTCTTCCAGCGGGATGCCCTGGCGATACCAGCGCAACTCTTTGTCCTTGTTGCCACCGATGGTCTTCTCCGTTGGCCGCATCAGGTGAAGGGCTGCGAACTTGCCCAGCGTCCATTCCACGACGGGCGCGTCGGCGTTGGATTGATAGAGCCCGAGCCTGACCGGTCCGCGGTTTGGAACCGTGAACGCGAACTCGAACCCCGCACCGGCTTTGAACCGCGCGGTTCCCCACGCGGCGTTGTTGAGCGTGGCGTTCTTCACATTGAAGATCCGCGGGGCGAGGACAGCTAGCCATTGGGCCAGCTTGTCGACCTTTGCGAATTCGGCGGTGGGCTTGTCGAAGCGCTCAGGGAGCTCTTGCATCGACCGCATCAGCGTTTCGTTCTCGAACACGACGAGCGTCTTAGAGGTCGCGTTTGCGAGTTTTTCCGCGCACAGCACTCGGTGGAAGATACGCACGGGGCCCAGACACGACGCTTCATAGAGGGCTTCGCCTCGGCCGAGTACGGTGAAAGACACCGCGTCGCGTGGGGGTTTGGGCGTGCGGCGTTGTCTGCGAACCATGCGATGGGGGCGGCCGCGCTGCCAAAGTTCGGCGCGGAATCCAGCGCCGAAGATCTGGACGTTGCGGAACGGTTCGTCCACGTTGAGTCCCGGAGTGAACTCCACCTGCAGGCGCGTCTTGTCAGGGAGCTCCAGAATCAGCGTGCGGTGCAGGACGCTGAACTTCGGCTCGAACACGTCACCCGAACGAAGATGCACCCGCGCCTGTGGGGTGACGAACAACTCGCCCCCGGAGGGGAAGTCGAGCTTGATGCCGGCGGGCTTCACGCGCACGAGCACGCCGCCCGGAGTGAGGACCGTGCCAGGAGTCTTGTTCGCTTTGGATGCGGTGCGTGCGTTGCCGAACAGGCCGCCATCGCCCAGCCCCACGCCTGTGTCCGGTGTGCCTGCAGGGACGAAGACGCCCATGCTTTCGGGAGCCGGGTTCGCGTCGCGAGTCGTTTTGGACTCATCGTCTCGCGGCAAGCGCACCGCGGACGCGGGAACCGGTTGCGGGGCAGTCACCGGCTTGCGTTGTGCGGGGAGGCTCACCGCCAAGAGCGCCACGCTCGGTAGCAGCCACAGTCCGTGGCTTGCGTGCGTCGGCTGTGTCGAGGGAAGTGGTTGGTTCGAGGCGCCCATGTCCCCATCTCATCGGCGTATCGGCGATTGGCCTGTAGCCGTGCATTGCCGTTGTCTGCCGGATACTTGAGCGGACGGTTCGCCGGCCGTGAGGGGTGAGCGCAATGCGCTCGGCGGAGGCCTTGGGGTTGGCGCGTGCCAGATACAGCGCGTCGACCGCCGCTGGTCAGTCGCCGAAGAGCGGTCCCGAGCGGCTCAGACTCAGTGACTCAGGCTCAGCGGCCCAGCCTCAGCAGGAGGGCCACAGGCGTCAAAGCCCCACG
>CBESZZ010000041.1:0-12974 GCA_965534055.1 uncultured bacterium
CCTATCTTGGGACTTCTTGACCCTTGGTGGTACGTTGCCTGCACTATAGGCAGCACATGGGCGCTGCGCCATTGTGCTGCCTCTTGTCCTGGCACCGTACCTGCAAGAAATCCCCCGCGTCTCTGCCCCAGCTGCGGAAGAAGCAAAGCTTCTTCCGCACGAGCCACCCATCCACCCCGCCCCAACATCCGCCCAGCCAGTCGAAGACGGCTGCGCGCCGAGCGCTCATCGGAGCTGTCGGCGCACCGCGGCAAAGCCGCGGTGAAGCCGTGCCGGTCGACGACGTAAACACGCCGCCGGTCCCAGCCACCGTACACACAACCGCCCGGCAGTCGGCCAAAGGCCGGCTGCCGGGCGGTTGCCCTCAAAGCCCCTACCGCATCGGCACGGCTTCGAACGCTTCCCACATGGGGCGCTGGTTGTCGGCGATCTCGACGGCCTCGACTGAGGTGTCGAGCGCTCGACTCGGATCGCTCTTGGCGACACGCAGCTGACGCTGCACCTCGAGGTTCTGATCGAAGTAGCTGATCGAAGAGCTCAAGTGGCTTTCACCCTTGGACGCTTCACCAATGCTGAGATAGCAGGTGCCCAGGTTCGCTTCGATCGCGGCCATGACGGGGTTTGCGAGGTTACCGGTTGGCGCAAGGCTCAACTCGGAGATCGCACGCTGCCACTGGCGCTTGGCCATGAACTGTTCGCCGCGATACATGTGGGCGAGAGTCGGCGTTGCCAATGCATTGCCGGTGCCGGCGAACGACAGCACCTCAATCCATGGCATATCCATGAAGGTGTTGCGAACCACGGCCGTCAGGCGCACGTGCTCGTAGAGGTTCAGCTCATAGAGCTTGTCGATCTGGTCCGAAGACTTCGACAAGAACATGTGGCCGAAGACTTGGTTGTAAGCCTCTCTCTGCCAGATCGGCTGCTCGTCGGCCCAGACATAGAAGTTCGCAAAGTCCGTTGGCGTGAACCGCGTGAAGAACGGGTTCTCGACGCTGCCCATCGATGCGAAGTGGACATCAAATGCCACAGTCACGCCGCGGAATGCGTCGGGGGTTTGCCGCAGTGCGGAAAGGGTCGTTGGGACGACGAGAGAATCCTCGGTCTGCGAGACTGCGGGCATGGCCGCAAGAGCCGCCAAAACCGTGGTCAGGCCAAAGGTAGACTTGTTCATTCTGGCGTTCCTTGTCAGATCGCGACCGCGGTGCGGTCCTCAGTCGGGCTTGCGTTGCATCAGCTGTTCCAGCGCGTCGTTCATGTCACTATCCGGCAAGGACTCCCCCCGCTGCACGAGAGCGCGCAACAAGTTCACTCGTTGCTCCCGCTCAAGATTCCCCTCCAGCAGTTGCTGAATGATGTTCTCGATGTCGGGCCCGTCGTCTGCCATGGCATGAACGCTTTGCTGGAAAAGAACCGCGAGACGACACCGCCCACGCGGTCGGTGCTCTCGACTCACCGTGCATCGACCAGGTGCGGTTTCGATCTTGATCCCAGACTGAGGATCCCGCTCCGAGACGACCTGAAGCCACCTTCCGACACGGACCGGATCGGCGAGCTACGGTTCTTGGACTAGCCACGCACCGTTGCAGGGGAGCAGCGCGCGCGGCACGCCGAACCGCTCTTGTCAGGGGAGAATCGGCACCACAGACACCTCAGCATCAGGAGATCGGGAACATCATGGGCTTCATTTCAACCAGTCCTTCGGGCAGCGCCTCGCGAACCCTCGCTGCCGGCCTCGCGGCAACGTTCGGCATCTGCGCCGAACAGGCACTGGCCCAGCAGCAGCCCGATCTTGTCGTGAGCGAAGTTCATTTCGCGGCACCCAACCTCGGCGATACTCAGTGGATTGAGATCGCCAACCACGGCACCAGCACCCGCAACCTGGGCAACTGGTCGATCTACATGGAAACGCGCACGGCGTTTCAGCCGCAGACCTACTGGTTCGGCATGCCGCCCACGGCGAGCATCGGCCCCGGTGAGTTCATTCGCATTCACTGGTTCTCGCCGGTGCCCGCAGGTGGCAGCCCGCCCGGCGAAGTGCATACCGGCGACACCCTATTTCACTTCTTATTCAGCCGCGGCGCCGAGCCACTGCAACCACAGGCAGGCGCAATTGCGCTGTTCGACACGAAGGACAGCAGCCTGATGTCAGATCCAACCCGCATGCGCGACTACATGGCCTGGGGGGCAACCGGACTGCAGCGGGAAACCGTGGCAGCACAGGCCGGACTATGGAACGCAGGCAGCTTCATCGCAGCGCCTATCGGAGGCGCAAGCCTCGCCCTGAACGAAAACCTCCTAGCCGGTTCAGCGCGTCATACAGCGTGGTTCCCAAGCATGCTTTCCACCCCGCGCGCGCTCAACGCAGGCCCCGCAGAGCTCTTCCTCTACGAGACGGCCTGCACCGGCCCCAACTACCAGCAGTCAGCTCCTGCTCTGCGCCCGATCTCCAGCCCCGTCGTGGGCAACCCTGAATTCGCACTCGCCGTGGATCACACCACCGCGGGAACTGGAAGCGCAGTGCTGTTCTTGTTCTCAACCAACGCGATCACCTCGGCTAGCCCGTTCCCGGTGCTCCTGGGCGACTGCAACATCTGGCTCGAACCAACGACCTTCTTTGGGCAGCTGCTCGTCTCGAGTCAGAACGGCACGACCATCTTGCCGTTTGACCTAAGCGCTACGTCACCAACCGAGATCGGCGCGCGCTTTCACGTGCAGGCCGCGGTGCTGACGTTCGGCGGCGATCCCGAGGCCTATGCGCTGACCGGCGGTTTGGCGATGACGGTCGGCGGCTGATCCTCGGCGCCTGATTCGCAAGCGCTCAGCCCCAAAGGGTCGGCGAAAACGACCGACCCAAAGAGCGAGTTAGTCCGCGGCCGACAAGAACGCCAGCGCGCTCTTGCCGTAGGTGCGCAACTCGACGTGAAACGACGCGTCGAAGTCGTCTTCCTCTAGGTGTCCCGCCATGAAGTGGAAGACCATCCGCCCGCCGGGGGCGAGCACGTCGAATATCCGGCCGGCGCGATAGACCGAGCGCACGGGATCCTCTTCCACCATGGCGTAGGGCGGATCCAAGAAGACAAGATCCGGAGCGACCTCGCCTTCGGCCATGCTGTAGGTCTCGATGAACGGTCCGCGAGCATCGGTGTCCATGGACTCTTCGAGCTGACCATCCGCGTAGGTTTCGGGAACGAGCATGGGCGGCTGCCAAGCGTCCCCGCGCATCACACGGGTCGCTGCGCGAGCCTCGTCGCCGAGCGCTTCCAGGTTCTCGTTGAGGACTTGGATCGCCTTGTTGTTCTTCTCGACCAGAGTCACGTGGGCCGCGCCTCGAGACAGCGCTTCGATGCCGTTCGCGCCGGTTCCGGCGAACAGGTCCCAGACGTGCGCACCGTCGACGACGTCGCCGAGAATGCTGAACATGGCCTCGCGGACCTGCCCGAGCATGGGGCGTGTGCCCATGCCACGAACGCTGCGCAGGACGCGACTGCCGTATTCACCGGCGATGATCTTCAAGGTCATGATGTGAGGGGTGCAGGCGGGAGCCGGAGGACGCTACCAGAGCCGTGCCTACTGCAACACCCGGGCCGGCCCAACCGGCGGCGAAGGAAAGCCACGCCAGGACAAATCCGGGTGGGGCTGCTAGTCAGCGAGGAGCGGAGAGTTGCAGGCCCATCCGACCCCCTCCTGCTTCTGACCGATCCGTGCCATGATGAGCGAGCGTGAAATCTCCCGGCCAAACGACTCCACCAGCCTTCGCGCTGCTGGTCGATGGCGGGCAAACCCTGCTCCCCCTGCACCGCAGTCTGTTGGTTGGGTCTGCCTCGTGGGCGGAGTTGCGCTTTGAGGCACCGGGGATCGCTTCGGAACACGCGCGGATCCAGGTCGAAGGCAAGACGCTGCGCGTCGATCAAATGCCCGTCTCGGCCGACCCACCGATCACCGTCGCAGGCCGGAGCGTCACGCACACTCGCCTGGTAGCCGGTGAACGCTTGACGTTCGGCGCCGACACCGAGGTCGAGTTCGTCCTCGCCGACCCGAAGCTGGTCGCGATGCTCATGGCGCCCGAGACTCCAGCGCTGCCCGCGGTGCGACGATTCAAGGAACCGACGTTCAGCGAGATGATGGCCGATGAGCTGGCCAGAGCGCCTTGGCTACTGCTGTCGATCGCGGCCCACGCGGCGGTGTTCCTGCTGCTGTTGCTCTTCGCCAACTCGCCGACAGAAGGTGAACGCAGCGACCGCACGTTCCGACTCGATGCATCGGCCCAACTTCACAACGGGGATCAGCCCAGACTGTCCGACGATGCTGACGTGCTTCCCGAGCCGGTGCATGTGCCCGAGTCGGACCCTGCCGCCAACGAAGCTGCGTTGCAGGCTGAGCTACAGGACGACACGGACTGGTCGCTCTCCGAGAACCCAACTGTCGCGCTGAAGCCAGATCCGGGCTACGGCGACCGTTTGGCGCCGCGCGCGGGCCGCAAAGATATTCTGCACGGCGCAACTGCTGCGATCACGGGCAACGGCTTCGGCACAGCTGTGGCTGAGCGGCGCGCCACCGGCCTCGACGTGGTGTTCGTGTTCGACAGCACAGGAAGCATGGGGTCCGTTTTGGATCGCGCGAAGTCGGGCATCTCCCGATCGCTGGAAGCTCTTAGCGCATTGGTGCCTGACACCCGGATCGGCATCGTGACCTTCCGCGATTCGAATGCTGACGAAGAGTACGTCGTGCGAGACGTCCCTCTGGCGGCGGACCCTTACCGGGCAGTGAACTTCCTCGACACGGTGCAAGCCGGCGGTGGTGGCGACGAACCCGAAGCGGTGCTCGAGGGTTTGCGGCGCGCGTTTGACGCGCCGTGGCGCGAAGGCGCACACCGAGTCATCGTGCTCGTCGGCGACGCTCCAGAGAAGCCGGGCACACTCAAGGAACTGCTGAAGCAGGTTCGCCGCTTCAGCCGTGACCGCGCATCCAAGGTGCACACCATCGCAACCCCGGCGAACCATGGCGGCATCGAGGGCACCACCAAGGCAACCTTCGCGAAAATCGCGCGCGCTGGCGGTGGCGCCGCACTCCAGCTCTCGGAGATCCGAGAGATCGTCCGGCATATGGTCGATCTCGTCTTCGGCGGAAATTTTGCCCAAAACCTCGCCGAGGTCGATCGCCTGGTCGAAGCCAGGCGTCGGCAAGACGGCCGCGCCGCTCGATCTGACGGTTTGGCGACGGTTCGTCGGGCGCGCTGGCTCGCAGCGCTTCGCCGTCAGCCGATCGACGCCGCAGCAATCACTGGGCTGCAGCAAGATTCCGACCTCCGCACGGTGCACGCGCTGGTGGACCTAGCCGCCGATGCGACGGCCGAGGAAACATCGCGCCAGGCCGCAGCATTTCTCCTGAAGCGATTGCTGAGGCTGGGCGATCCACCCGTGAATCCCGACATCGGCGGTGCCATCGACCGTGGCACCGCGCGTGGCCTGCGCCAACGAGCGACGCGGATGATAGGCCGCCGGGACGCCACGGCTCCATCTTTGCCGACGCGGGTGCGATGACCGGGACGAGCCCGCCGGTCGGACCACCGCTCGGGCTATCGAGGAGTGGACCTGAAGCACCCTTTCATGAGTAAGCTGCGCGACTCGGCGCATCGTTTCGGTTCTGCACCGACATCCACCGTGTCTACCCAGCCTCGCAAAAGCCAAGCGCCTCCCAGGGTCCTCGATGCACGGGGTCGCCCCCTGCGCAATCTCCGGCTGTCGGTCACCGACAAGTGCAATCTGCGCTGCAGCTACTGCATGCCGGAAGAGGACTACGTGTGGCTCCCGCACGAATCGGTGCTTTCGTTCGAAGAGACGGCCCGACTCGTGGACGTCTTTCTGGAGCTCGGAGTCGACAAGGTACGGCTCACGGGCGGCGAGCCGTTGCTGCGTCGCGACCTCACCCACTTCATCGCGATGCTCAGCGCCAAGCCGGGGCTCAACGATTTGGCGATGACCACCAACGGCGTGCTCTTGGCCAAGCACGCACAAGCGTTGAAGGACGCCGGACTGCATCGCTTGACGGTGAGTCTCGACACGCTGGACGGAAACACGTTCCGGCTGTTGGCCCGGCGCGACGCACTGGAAGAAGTACTGCGCGGCTTGGATGCCGCGGAAGCCGCGGGTTTCACCAACACGAAGATTGACACCGTGCTGATGCGCGGCGTCAACGATGGCGAGATCTTGGATCTGCTCGCGATGGGTGCGCAGCGCGGAATCGAAGTGAGATTCATCGAGTACATGGACGTTGGCGGAGCCACCAACTGGTCGATGGACCGCGTGGTTCCGCAGGCCGAAGTGCTGCGCACTGTGGCAGCGCATCACGGCGAGGTGACTGCGTTGCCGAAAATCGACAGTGCACCGGCCGATCAGTTCCGTGCAGCAGACGGAACGTCGTTTGGGGTGATTGCTTCGACGACGGTGCCATTCTGCGCGACGTGCGATCGCAGCCGGCTGACCGCGGACGGACGACTCTTCACGTGCCTCTATGCCCGGGACGGCTTGGATCTACGCGAACCGGTCCGCAGCGGAATGGACACCGCAGCGCTTCGTGCGCTGCTCACGAAGCACTGGAGAACGCGGATCGATGCGGGTGCCGAAGAGCGGATCGCTCTTGCTGAGCGCCGCGATCCGCTGGCGAAACGCGAACAGCTTCGCGACGACCCACACCTCGAGATGCACACTCGGGGCGGGTAGGTAGGGCTACGCGTCTCGTTGCTAGGAGCCGGCGCTGTGCTTGGCACCGCTCGTGACGGGTACCGCTCGTGACAGGCAGCGCTCGTGAAACCTAGCGCGGCATTCGCGACGCTCGCGCTCTACTTCTTGCCCTTGGCCTTCGACGGCTGCTTGCCCTTGTTCTTCGCTTCCTGACGGAAGCCCTTGCGGCCCTGGTGCGGCATCTGACCCTGCGCGGGCAAAGCCACGCCGCCTTTGCGCATGCCACCACCACTGCCGCTGGGCATTTGCTGTTGGATCATCGACTGGGGTGGGCGTTCAAGCTTCAAGCCGTACCATTCCATCCCAAGCGGCTCCATCTTCATGGGGCGACCGTTTTGCAGGCGCAAGTGGTTCTCTTTTCCCACCGGGCTCGCGCGCTGCTTGTTGATGTGGCGATGCAGCACCTGAATCGCATCGTCGACGCGCTTCTCTTTGTGCAGCAACCACGCGTAGGCGTTGGCGAGGAGCACGTGCTTCGGCTTCTTCTTGTTCGCGATGCCGAGTCGCTTCAACGCAGCGGCTTTGTTGCCGTCGGTGTATTCCAAGGAAGCCAACGCCAATTGCGCTTCCGCGGCCCGTGGTGGCGCTTGCTCAAGCCACTTCACCGCTTCTTCCTTCTTGCCGGTGTGCATGCTGATCATGCCCAACTGCGTCAGCAGTTGACCGCGAAGCAGCGGCACCCAGTTGGCCATGGGCAGCATGTCTTTCAGGCTGTCCATCGCGAACTCCGGGTGCCCCGCCTGCATCTGCTGCTGCACGCGCATCATCGCCGGCTGCAGCCGCTTGGCGAACCGCCGCGTAATGAGCACCCACACGACGAGGAACACCCCGAACGCGATGAACAGTCCGCCGAACCAATCCCAAAGGTTGAACACCATCCCCAACCCCATGGCGGCGAAGGCGAGAGCAGAAGCCAGAAAGAGCGAGTAGATGGCGAGACCTTTGTTCTGTTTGGTTGGGTGCGAGCCCGGAAGTGGAACGACGAAGTGTCCCGACCGCAGCCCATCCTGCAAGGCCTGTGCGGATCAAAGCGCCACGAACCACGGCCCTGCCCGCCCGTCGCGACTCCGATCCCTCGGTCCAATCTGTCACTTCGAGCCCACCATGAAGCCCCAAAGCGCCCAGACGCGTCATTTCGGACCGCTTCGTGACGACCCCCAAGACACCCTTCAGCACCAGCTGCCGTGGCTCTCGCCCTCCTATCCTCCGTCCGGCGAGCCAACTACAGTGCAGCCCAAGCTCTTCCAATAGAGCGCCTACGAACATCCAACCCAGGGCTTCGCAATGCACATTCAAAGTAGATGCCACAGCAAGTTGCTAGGCGTGATTCAGCCGAATCGCTCCCAGCCTGTCGACGTCGGAGGTGTCCCGGATCGCAGAGGCGGCGTTGCCTTCGCCCTTCTCACTGTTGCCGCGGTCGTCATGCCGGGCGCACGGGCTGCCTGCCAGACTCCTGCCTCTGCGCAACAGTCGCCCTACTCAGTTCAGCTGCCAACGGAACATCAGGTTTCACCTAGCGTGGCCTTCACCGTCTCTCTTGCACCGGTCGACGCCAAGCCCGGTGAGACGGTCACGCTCGCCGTGAAGGCAGACATTCAACCCGGATGGCATGTCTCTGCCCTCGGAGAAGAGCTGGATGATTCCCCTTCACTACCGACCAGCATCGGGTTTGAGGCACTTGGCCTAACTCCTATCGACGCGCAGTTCACGCCGTCCGTGAAGCCCAGCCCGGTGAAAGTCGGTGACGCAACCGATCTTCAGCACTCGGGCTCCTTGGTATGGCAGCGCAAGTATCGAGTGATCAAACAGGCAACGACGTACTCAGGAACAGGCACCATTCGGTTTCAAGCCTGTGACAAGGACGTCTGCCTAGCTCCAATCACCTTGCCGTTCACCTTGGGCGCCAAGGCGAACGCGCCTACGACACCAGCACTCCTGCAAAGCTTTGCCGACAAAGCGATCGGGAAGCCAACCAACATCGCACTTAGCGATACCAACCTCGAACGCAGGCTGGTCAACACCGCTGGATTGGTCACCGCCGACCCGAAGGAGGACTTTGACGAGTACGTCAAGCAACTCACGACCTCCATGCGAGCCAGGGAATCTCTGACGTTGGGCGGCGAGATCGAGAAGGACGGATCCTCTGTCACCCTCTACCTAGCGGACCAAGAGAACTACAGCTTGGTGAACACCGGCTCCGGCAACACCAACTTCGAGAACACCTCCACCTACATCTCGATCGACTACAACGGTGATGGCCAGATCGAGAGCTATGAGTCTCTGGCCAGCAACCTGCCGATTCGCA
The DNA here is from genome assembly GCA_965534055.1 of uncultured bacterium. Classification (GTDB taxonomy): domain Bacteria; phylum Planctomycetota; class UBA1135; order UBA1135; family UBA2386; genus CBESZZ01. The sequence goes on from CBESZZ010000041.1 coordinate 9,049, forward strand.
TCTTCGACTCGATGTTTCTCGTCACCGAGATCAGCAAGAGCAAGAAGTTGATCACTCTGCAGCAAGTGGACATCCCGCTCGCTGGTGCGGTTCTCAATCGCAGGTGCCCCGACTTCAGTTACGAAACTGTCGATGGACAGACCGTCTCCAATAAATCTATTTTGGGTAAGACGACGATCCTCGATGTCTGGGCCGTCACTTGACACAATTGCTATGAAGAGTTTCCGCTAGTTCAGCGGATGCAAAACAAATACTCGGCCGAGAAGCTCGGCGTCATTCTCCTCAGCACGGATCAAACCAAAGAGCTCTATCACAGCCGCGCGAAGAAACTCTTCGAGGAATACGGCGGCGGCGACTGGCCAAGCGTGATCCTTCCCGACGGCTTCACAAGCGCCCTTCGGTTTGGCGGGTTTGGCTACGGCAAGCTCATCGTCGATGCAGATGGCATCATTCGCAGCGTGGGCGAGCACCGCGTTGAGAAGAGCCTGAAGCGCATCTTTGGGCACTAGTCTAGGGCCATCGACAGATGACTGCGCGACCCAGAGTCGAATGGGACGAGTCAGGCCCGTCTGCCGACGAATACATCGAACTGCGTAGGCAGGGCGAACTAAGCGCGCGATCGCGCGAATGCGCGGCTCGCGGGCTCGCCGGATCACTCTTCGCCCTCGTCGGTCGAATCGACGGCCACGCCGTCGCGATGGGTCGAGTGATCGGCGATGGCGGCACCATCTTTGACGTGGTCGATGTCGTCGTGACTCCAACGTTCCAAGGACAGGGTGTTGGCTCAGAAGTCATGCGCCGCATCACGCGGTTCCTAGACGACAACGCTCTGCCGACCGCGGTGGTGACGTTGCTCGCGGACGTGCCGGCCGATCGCCTGTACGCCAAATTCGGATTCGCGCCGACAGCACCCACGAGCATCGGAATGATCCGGCGAATCACCCCGTGAACTGAGCACTCTGCCAAACGGGGTCCAAAGCTTCTCCGTTGCCTCGCTCCGCAACGCACGGGTCACAGCTCTAGAACCGCAGCGCGGCCCGACGTCGACGACCGCGCAACGCGAGCGCATGCAGCGACAGCACCGTCGCCACGATCACCAGCATCGGGAAGAACCACAGATGCCACGCGCCGGCCGCCGCCCACTGCAATCCCTGGGCGAGCACACTGCCCCAGGATGCGGACTGCAGCCCAGGACCCAAGCCCAGGAAGGACACCGTCGTCTCGGCCACAATCGCTTCGGCGGCGACCACCGCGGCAGCGACCGCGAACGGACCCCAAACTTGCGGTAGCACGTGACGCAACCAGAGCCGCGGCGCTGACACGCCAAGCCCCCGCGCGGCGGCAACAAAGTCACGTTCGCGCAGAGACAGGAGTTCGCCACGCACGATCCGCGCGAAGCTAGGCCAGGCCAGCAGGCCCAGCGTCACCGCGAGCACGACCGGTGACTCGCCGAAGAACGCCGCGACCAACAACACTGCGAACAGCGTGGGAAAGCACAGGAACACTTCCAAGATGCGGCTAACCAAGACGTCAACCCAACCGCCGCGCATGCCTGCCCACATGCCAAGCAAGAGCCCAATCAACCCACCGATCAACACCGTACCACCACCAACGATCAGCGCGGACGCACTGCCGTGCACCAGCCGCGCCAACACGTCACGGCCGGTGTCGTCGCGTCCCATCGGACTCTGCAAGGACGGACTCGCGCGGGCGGTGCGCGGATGGGTTTCTTGCGGGCCATAGGGCCACGGTGGCATCCAGGCCCAGTCGTTGCCATCCAACGACAGGTTCGCCCACCACTCCTTCCACGTCACGATTCCCGTCTGTGAATCCTCAGGGCCAATAGCCCGCGACCCGCTCCACTGCGCAAACGCGGGGAAGCGAAGTTCACCTTGAACCCGCGCAACCAGCGGCACATCCCCAGCGAGAAACGGCGCGAACACACCACATAGAAGAACCGCTGCGAGAATTAGCCGCGGCAACCAACGACGCACCCAGCCCGACTCGGAAGCCCGACCGGCAGCGTGTTTCGCATCCGCCGCTGGCGACTCGCCTGTGGACGGATCGTTCACGACAAATCCACCCGCGGATCCAACAGCCGCTGCAGCAGGTCGGACACGACGAATGCCGCGAGGGACACCGCACTGGTCAGGAGCGTCAACGCCATGATCAAGCCTTCCTCGCGCGCGCGGAGGGCATCCCAAATCAAGCGCCCCATGCCGTCGATGGAGAACACCGTCTCCACCACAACGCTGCCGCTGATGACGAGGGGCAAGAGTCCGCCCATCAACGTCGCGACCGGCGACAACGCCAACCGCAACGCGCGCCGTCGTTCGACGCGCTGCGGCAATCCAAGCGCACGAGCTGCCAACATCGGCTCGCTGCGCTCGGTGCGCTCCATCGACTCAGCAAGGAACAACGCAATCAAGACGCACGGACCAACCGCGAGCGTCACGACAGGCAAGATCAAGTGCGCCAGGTGATCGAAGAAGCGCGTCCACACCGAAGCGTCAACGGGGAGGTTCGAAGCGAGACCGTTCACCGGCAACCAATCGATTCCCCACGCGCCACCAAACATCAGCACCAGCAGCGTGGCCAACACGAACGTCGGCATGCCTTGAAGAACGAACAGCGCAGCGCCCGACACTGAGCCGGCACCACCCGCCCGTGCCCGCCGCCGACCGATCGCCGCTCCAAGCGGCAAGGCCACGGCCAGCGCAAGCACGAGCGCCAAGCTGCCAAGCCACATCGTCGTCGGCATGGCACGCGCAATGCGAGCGCGGTAGTCGTCGTCCCGTTCGCCAGGACCAGCAAGCTCGAGCCGCACCGCACGGCTGCACCATGCGCCGTACCGCGTCATCAGCCCAAAGGGCTCGCCCGTCGCCGGGTCCACCATCCCGTAGCGAATGCCAAGCTCACGCACCCGCTCTGCGCGCGCGACTCGCGTCACCAGGCTTTCACCTTCCGCATCCGCGGCGTGGGCCGCTGCGTCAATACGGTTGCCCGGCGCAAGATCCAGACACGCGAACGTCAGCAGGCTGATGCCAAACAGCGTGACACACGCCCAAAGCACACGCTTCGCGCACCAACGCGCCAAGCTACCGGATGGCCGGGGCGTTGGTGCGCGCAAGTCCAGGTCGGGCACCGAATCCGCGGGTTGCAGGTCGCGCTTCACGAGTTACCTCCGTGGAAACTCATGAAGCGTGACGCGTCGTCACCGGCCGCCGTCGCCGAAGAAGTCGTTGGTCGCCGCATGGGCCTCGGCGTCGGACTGCTGCATGCTGGCTTCGATCGCCCGCATGCCCTGAGGCATCTCTTCAGTCGGCAACGGATCCGTCGGAGCGTCGCCGCGAATCACAGCGAGCAACGCAAGCCGAGTGTCGTCCCACGCCTTTTTTGAGTCGGACCCGCGCTCATGCTCGATGGTGAGAATCGGCTTGCCCAGGGTATGCCCGACCCAACTTCCCAGCGAACCGGGAGTCTGACCGATGCCGGAAGATGGCTGCACGCGGTAGCCACTGAGCACAGAGAACAAGCGTGCCAACCCTTCGGCGGGACCGTCGAAGTTGATGAAATGATCCCCGCGCCAGCTGTGCGCCACGATCACAAGGTCCGGATCAAACTGCAGAATCAAGTCGTGCAGCATCTTCGACTCGGGCTGGCTCAGCGGCGAGTTGCCGAACGCCGCGCGACTCGAATCGAAATTGTCAGCCGGGAAGTTGCGATTGAGATCGACGCCGCGCGCATTTCTGCGTTGACGCCTGGTGCTGCCATCGGGGTTGAGGTCTTCGATCACGGTCAGCGTCGCCCTTTGGGCAAGATCGTTGAAGCGCTGGAATGCTCGCGGCAACAACTGCGCACTGACCTTCCCTTCGCGTTCATCGCCGTGGATGCCGCCGACGAACAGCACCTTTCGCGGACCGCTG
>CBESZZ010000042.1:0-12871 GCA_965534055.1 uncultured bacterium
CCTTTTCTGCGCTAGCGCCATCCTCGCGCAGCCCGCGTTCGCGCAGGGCGAATACGTAAACTTCGAACCCGGGCAGGTCAGCCCCATCAGCGTGGGCAAGCTCACGTTTGGCGCACTCGAGCGCAGAGTGCTCTTCGTCTGCAACACGCCAGACGACTGCGTCGAACTGTACGACGCTGAAGCGCCGTTCGCGTTCATGCAGCGCGTGCATACCGGACTGAGTCCGGTGACCACACGCTTCAACGAGTCGCAGCAGACTCTGTACACCTGCAACTTCCTGGGCGACTCAGTCACCAAGATCACGTTCAGCAATCAGAACGTCGGCGGCACGCTGCAGACCACAGCGCTTGTGGACCGCACGGTGTTCGTCGGCAACGAGCCGAGCGACATCGCTTTCATCCCCGGATCCAACGATGCGGTCGTCAGCCTGCACGGTGCGAGCGGGTTCGCGGTGCTAAACGCCACCACGCTTGCGGTGACCACACCGTTCGAGTTGGCCAATGTCGCGGATGGCGTCCTGCCAAATCGCGACGCGGTGGTGAAGCATCCAACCCAACTGGCCGCCGTCGGCTCAGAGCGCCTCTACATGCTCGATCGGCATGACGACGACGACAACTTGCACACCGGCACTCTCAACTTCGACTTCGATCTGCTGGTCATGGACGGCACAGCGACGTCGTCGAGTCCACTTGCAACAACGGCGGATCGCTTCATGGGTGGCGGACTGGGCACCACGATGCACTCGTTTGCGATCAATGCCGCGGGCACCAAGATGTTCGTCGTCGGGATGGTGGCGCGACAAAACGACGCCTCCGGAGAAGCAAACGTCGCCGCGCTGTCGACCGGCTTCGTGCAGAGCTGGATGCACGTGATTGAACTTGCACCTGGTGTCGCTCCCGTGACGAACGGCGATCGCCCATCGGGCGAGACCGATTTCCCAAGCATCAACCTAAACCGAGACTACGCAGCAGGCGGCGAGGTGCTGCCAGCCGATGCGTTCGCGCAGCCCACGGGCATTGCGCTGATCGAGGGATCCGGTGGCGTCGAGCAAATCGTGATCACATCGCTGAGCAGCGACAAGGTCATGTTCCTGTGGCACGACCCGACGAAAGCGAGTGGCTACAACATCCAGCAAAGTTCATTCTCGGCCTTCAACCCAGGCCCCGGCGCACCAGGATCGAGCGGAGAGTCGGGCTACGGAATGGCAGGGCTCTACGGTCTGACCTACGACCCGAACCCCGCGGATCCCAACGCCGCGGGAAGCAACGGACTGCTGTACGCCACGTGTGCGTTCGACAACTCGGTGCTGGTGATCAGCCCCGTGACGCGGACCACCGTGGCCCGCTTCCAGTTGCACAACGATCCGACCCCGAACATCGCCAGGACCGGCCGCAAGTTCTTGTTCTCCGCCAGTTTCTCAGGCAACGGCATGGTGTCTTGCAGTTCGTGCCACATCCTCGGCGGAACAGATGCAATCGCGTGGGACCTGGGCGGAATGGACAACCCAGCGGTCGCCATCCATCCCTGGCTGAAAGACGACACAGTCAATTCGCCGCTTGTCGGAACCGTGGGAACAGAGTTTCCCGACTTCAAAGGGCGGATGGTCACGCAAACACTGCGCGGACTGGTCAACTCGCAGGTCACAGGCTTCATGCAGGCGGTCTTCTCCAACGCGCCGTACCACTGGCGCGCGGATCGCGACAACTTCAGTGACTTCAACCAAGCGTTCGTTGGATTGCAGGGGATGCCGCCCCTCACTGCGCCACCAGCGCTTCCCGCGGGACTGACCGCGGGAGAGATGAACCAGTACACGGTTTACATCAACTCGCTCCACCACGAACCCAACCCCCTGCAGGCCAAGAACCGCAGGCCCCGCCCACTGGACCCGGTCACCGGGTTCGACGAGCAACGAGGGCTCGAGCTGTTCCACACCGAGTCGACCGTCGACGCGCGCTCGTGCGTGCAGTGCCACTCCCATCCGGAGGGCAGCAACAATCGCATGACGGAGACCTTCATCCTGAACGGCATCAACCACCCGCTGGAAACAGCGGCGCTACGGAGCTTGGGGGATCGCGGCGTGCTCTATCGCGATTCCGCGGCGTACAACGATCCCAGCCAGCGCCTGTTCTTGACGCAAACCACCGGGTTGACGCACGGTGGTCTAACCGGGGTCATCGCCAACCCACCGTTCCCAGACGTGCAGCAGTCTCGGTCGCTCAACGACTTCATCTCGTTCTTCGCCCTGCAGACTCCGGGCACCCAAACCCAGCAAGAAGACGCGATCGAAGACATCACCGCGTTCGTGCGCGCCTACGACGCCGGTGTCGCGCCTGTCATCGGCTGCTCGTTCACGCTGACGGGCAACTTCGCAACCGACTTGGCTGCGACTGCCGACATGCGAGAGCAGGTTCGAGAAGCGAACGCTGGGTTGGTGCTCTACCTGCGCCGCGGCTCAATCGAAAGCGGCTGGTGGCTCGACCTGCAGGCTGGCACGGACCGGTTCCGCAAGGAAGGCACAACCACCACCCAGTCGCTGTTTCAGTTCAGCAGGGTGGCAGCCAACTCGACGTACCGCGTGATCCTTCAGTCGGTGCCGCTTGGCAGCGAACGACGAGTGGCCGCTATGGGCAACGACCCGGCAGTGATCACGGGCACGACTGTGCCCGCGAACATTGAGCTGTCCGCCATGGCACCCGCGACGCAGTGGGAAGACATCTCTCAGTTCACCACGAACTGGGTTCTAGCACCAAACGACACGTCACCAAGCGTTGGGGCAATCCAAGATCTGGCGGCTGCGGTGTTGGCTGACCAAGCGTCGGGCGCTGGTCAGTTCGGGCTTGCGGGACAACAGCACGAGCCTCCTCGTCGTTTCCGCGTGACCGGCGACAACATTCGATCCGGAGCAACCCTCGCATTGGCGTTCTCCGCGACCAACCCCAACGCAGTCCTGCTGCTGCCGATCTACCCGACGGAGCACACGGAGGTGTCGGAAAACGGCGTAACCCGAACGATCTGGGAATCCACGATCGAAGCTGACGATCTGCAGACCATGGCATTCCTGTGCGGAAGCGTCTTCACTCCAGGGGTGCTGGACGTGATTCGATTCACGCCGCCATCGCAGGCTCTGAGTCCCTCGACCTTCAACCTTCCCAACGTGTTGGTCATCAACGAAGACGGTTCGTCTTCCGCGCCCGTGGCGCAACCGCTGACGGTTCGTTACGACCGCTAGGTGAGATGAAGCGGTCTCGTAGAAGGCCGCTTCATCGTTCGGTCGCGCCTACGGCTTGGCCGGACGGCAGGTCGACAGAATGCGATCCACCATCGACGTGGTGGAGTTGCCTTTCCGCAACGGCACCAAGACGACCTGGCCGCCGTGGTTTTCGACCCACTCGCGACCGACCACGCCCTTGTCACGCCAGTCTTCGCCCTTCACCAACACGGCTGGAGTGAGCGCTTCGATGAGCGCGGCGGGCGTGTCGTCGTCGAACGGCAGCACAAAGTCCACGCTTTGCAGCGCCGCGAGCACCGCCATCCGATCGCTCAGGGAGTTCACCGGTCGGCCCGGAGCCTTGTCCTGACGCCGCACGCTTTCGTCGGTGTTCACTGCGACCACCAGAGCGTCACCGTAGGTGCGCGCTCGAGCCAGATAGTCGGTGTGCCCCGGATGCAGGATGTCGAAGCAGCCGTTGGAGAACACCAAGCGCTTGCCCTGCGCTCGAAGCTCCGCAGCCTTCGCCATGGCTTCATTGCGATCCAGCACTTTGCCGGTGTGTGAGTCGGCCTGCTGTTCGCTGCGCTCCAAGACCGCAAGAAGCTCTTCGCGCGAAACCGCCCAAGTGCCAAACTTGCCCACCGTGATCCCGGCAGCCACGTTGGCAAGCATCAAACTCGAGCCAAGATCGACGCCCGCTGCCCGTGCAAACGCCAGTACGGACACGACCGTGTCACCTGCACCCGTCACGTCGAACACGGACTTCGCTTCGGTCGGAATGATTCGATGCGAACCGTCGCCGGTCTCATGGAAGATGCCGTCTTTGCCCAGCGTGATGGTGGCCTGCGGGATACCGGTCAACTCGCGCAGCTTCGCAGCGACGGTGTGCATGCTGGCGACATCGGTGATCGTCAGGCCCGTTGCCGCTTCAGCTTCGTTCTTGTTGGGCGTGAGCAGGTCCACGCCGCGATACCGCGTGTAGTCCGTGCCTTTCGGATCCACGACGACCGGAATCCCCGCGTCTCGCGCCGCTTCCACGGCCGCTTCGATCACGCGACGGGTCAAGACGCCTTTGCCGTAGTCGCTCAGCAGAACAGCGTCGAAGGGCACAGGCCGCGCGGCCAGGATCTCCAACATGCGCGACTCTGCTTCACCGCCCAAACCGTGGCGCAGTTCGCGGTCCACCCGCAGGACCTGCGCGGTCTGGCTGACGTAGCGCGTCTTCAGCGTCGTCGGCCGGTCCTTGTCCGTGATCAACAGGTCCGTTGCGATCTGCGCGTCCTGCAAGAGCTCGCGCAACTGCTGGCCGGAAACGTCCTCACCAACTGCGCCCAGGACAGACGTCACGGCACCCAACGCCGCCAGGTTGGCGGCAACGTTGCAGGCGCCACCGAGCAGATAGCGCTGACGGTCGAAGTCAAAAACCAACACGGGGGCTTCGGGGGACACCCGCTCGGTGCGACCATCGACGTAGCGGTCGAGAATCAGGTCTCCGAGCACCAGCACCCGAGGCGTGCCGATCTGCTTCAGAACACGACGCAAGGATTGAGTTTCAGTCATCGGGTTGCCGTCATCTGAATGTGGCCCTTCGCAGCGGTCAGGAACGCGGTCATCGGGGAGTGATGTCCAAGCCCGCTTCGAGCGCGGTGCAGAGCAATGCCTGATGAAGCAGCGGCAGCACGATTTCATGCTGCGCGATCACCGACAAGCCTTCCTTCGGTGGTCTGTTCACGACGTTTGTGAGCGCACGGTACTGATGCATCATGTCGAAGTTGCAGGTCGTGAAGTCGTCATCCAGCTCCCCGCGGTTGCGAGCAATCGAAACGGCCTTCAAGAACACCTCGGGCATGATGACCGCGGAACCCAGGTTCATCCAAACCCCTTGTGTCAGCCGGCTGACGGTGTCTGCAAGCGACCAGAAGTCTTCCGTTGTCGCAGCCCCCACCGCTCCACCATCCATCTTCGGATCCATGTGGACGATGTCACAACCAAAGGCAACGTGGATGGTCGCGGGGATCTCCAAGCGCGCCGCTTCGGCGTAGACCGAGATGTCCGCGTGGGGCAGAGCGTCGCGCAACATCGCCAGGCCGAGCGCACGGCCGTAGCCGATGCCTGACTCCGCGGCTTCAGCAGCCGCGCCGTTCAGTGCAGCGAACGTCTCGTCCCAAAAACCAAACGATCCGTCGGGCAAGTTCTCCGCAACGTCTTCCGAGGTTTCACCCTGGTACGCGGTCTCCCAGTCATGGATCGCGCCGGCGCCGTTCGTTGAGAGATGGGTCAAGAACCCCCGCCGCATCAGATCGATGATCAGCGGCGACAACCCCACCTTCAGAACATGGGCTCCCATGCTGACACCGACCTGCTTGCCGGCGAGGCGGGCCTCCACCACGCGATCGACGATGCGCTTGAGGTTCTTGCCCCCATAGATGTCCGGCAGACTCCGGAACCATCTGGAGAATCCCTCGACAGGCTCCAGCGTCTTGGCGAAGTCGTCGCGAGACACGAGGTTTCGCCGCGAGGCCAGCGGTCGAGTGCGGAGTGGGCCGCGGCGGCTAGGGGTGTGGGTCACAGAATCCGGGGATGCAGAGCGGATGAAGTCTTGTTCGGCAACGAGGGCCTGAAACGGAGGGGAATCGGTGAAATCATCGAGAAGAGTGCTTCCCGGACTCCCTCCGTACGCCGCTCTGCGAGGCGCCTTCTAGGCGGTCTGCGAGGGATTCGACTCGCCGAGCGGCGCTTGGGTCGCCGCGCGGTCTGCGAGGTCATCCTCGAACTTCTGGGCCGCTGCCAAATCCTCAGGCTCGGGCCGGCAGCGGTAGCGGTCGTGAATCCACAGATACTGCTCAGGCGAAGCCAAAATGTGCGCTTCAAGCTGACGGTTCATCTCCGTCACCATGCGACGTAGATCGCCGTCCCGATCGTCGGTCCGCTTCGGCACGATGGGCGGGTTGCTGTGAATCCGAAACCGGAAGCCCTTGCCCACGCGTTCACAGCGCCCGACCACGATCGGATAACCACTGCGAAGCGAGAGCGATGCCGCCGCCCGATCCGTGCTGGCGAGTTCGCCGAAGAACGGCACGAACAATCCTCGCATGCGCTGGTTTTGATCCACAGCTTGGAGGCCAATCCCCCCCTGCTCCAAGCCTCTCGCCATACCGCGAATGCCGCCGCGCTTGGGATGGATGTGCACGTTCGCTTGACGCCGGTTCCGCACCAGCCAATCCTGAAGGAGTGGGTTGGAAAACACGCGAGCCACGACGTGGGCCTGCGCACCGGTGAACAACGTCATTCCGACTCCAGCCATCTCCCAGCTGCCTTGATGACCCGTCACGCCGATGAATGGCGGCGTGGGCAGCACTCCTTCGAGCGGCGACAGGTCGAGCACGTCGGCGAGCCGACCCTTGCGGATGAACTTGTTCACGCGCGCCAAATCCAGAGCCACCTTGAAGGTGTTGCCGGTTGCGACGCGACCGAGTCGCTGCAGCTTCTGCTCGTCGCGCTCGTCGGGATACGCGTTGCGAAGCATGCGCATCCCCGCGCACTGCCGCTTCGACGAGCAGCGATAGTAAAGGCGCCCGAGACCTGCGATCGAGCTGTACGCCAACCATTCAGGCAGCACCGCGAGCAAGCCAAAGACTCCACGGGTCACCGCGTATGAGATGCGTTCTTTGAATGTCACTTTCACGAAGCGTCCCTCGCCGTCTCTAGGCCAGCCGCGACTTTTGGTTCAGTCTCTGCAAGACTGTCGAGATTGCTCCAAACCAACGGTTCCCCCACGAACTCCAGATCGATGCGAAGCACGCCTCTGGGAACGCTTGGGCCCGCTTCTGCAGCAGAGATTTCGCAAGCAGCGATCCTCACCTCGTCTTTCTCCGTGGTGAGTAAGAGCGCATCCAAGGCCTGCGCACGGTCGCTCGCCGACCGCAGTTCGTCCGCACTGAACCAGTGATGGTCGCGATGCACAATTTGATCCGCGACCACTGCGCCAAGCTCTTCAACCGTGGCCGCGAAGGCATCGGGGCGCGCGATCCCTGAGAGCAGAACCACCTTGCGCTCGCGCAGAGTGGCCACAGATGTCCCGACCGATGCTCCGGTCGTCGACGGTTGGCTGAGTTTGGATTCTGAGCCATCGCGGTAGACAACGTCCCGCGGCTTGTGATCCGCGAAGTAGACCGGCAACGCGGCAGCATCCGTCACACCGGCGGTTCGACGAAGCTCGTCCGCGCGGGCACGCAGCGCTTCAGCTGCCACCCCACCTGCTCGGGTCAGAACGATTGCGTGCGCCCTCCGCATAGACCTTGGTCCCTCCCGCAAGTCACCCGCTGGCAGGAACCCGCCCCGCCCAAACGGGCGCCGCGCATCCAAACACAAGACATCGAAGTCACGCTTCAAGCGGCGGTGCTGGAAGCCATCGTCGAGCAGGATGCAGTCGACATCTTGCTCTTGAAGACGGCGACCGGCGGAAACCCGATCCGGATCTTGCTCCTGCGGCAGATCGGGAAACCGGCCCTGCAAAAGCAGCCCCTCGTCGTTGAGCTTCGCGCCGTCCTTGCGGCCGTAGCCCCGCGCCAGCACGCCGGGACGCCGCCCAATCGCGCGCAGTTGCTCCACGAGCCAAATCACCATCGGCGTCTTCCCAGTACCGCCCGTGGTGAGATTCCCCACGCTAAGCACAGGCACTTCCAAGCGGGCGCGATGGCGCAGCCCGCGATCAAAACACACGTTCCGCAGTCCTGCGACCGCGCCGTACACAGGCCCAAACGGCCACAGGCTTCGCCGAAAGACCTCTGCGCCGCCGGTCACGGCAGGTTGTGCTTCACGTGGAGAGGAGATCTGCGATCTCCTCGGGATCTGTTGCGGCGTGCGTCTTCACCCCTTCGACGTCTCGCGCATTGGCGATCTGCAGGACCATCTTGGTGAGCACCGCTTTGGGTCCACACTCGGTGAAGTCCCGGATGCCCTCATCCAGCATCCCCTCGATGGTCTGCTGCCACAGCACACCGCCGGCGAACTGCCGCTTGAGTGCATCGCGGGCAGCCGCAGCAGTCGTGACGGGCACGGCATCGACGTTGCACCAAACCGGAAACTTCGGGTCGCGCATCTCGACTTCATCGAGCGCGGTTGCGAACTCTTCGCCGGCTTCGCGCAGCAGTGAACAGTGGAACGGCACGGATACCGGCAGCTCCAAGGACTTGCGTGGACCCGCGAGTTCGATGACTTGCGCCATCGCCGCTTTCTCACCAGAGACGACGATCTGCCCGGGTGAGTTGACGTTGGCAATCTCGCACACGCCATCGACACCGGCGATCAGCTCACGAACAGCCACTTCGTTCATCTTGCGAAGGACAACCATTCCGCCGACTCCTACAGGCACTGCTGCCTGCATCTTTTCGGCTCGCAGACGGACGAGGCGCACCGCGTCCGCAAACTCGAACGTGCCGGCAGCGACGAGCGCTGAGTACTCACCCAGCGAGTGTCCTGCTGCGCAGTCAGGAATCTGACCCAGCGCTCGAAACGCAGCGACGGAAACCGTCAGCGTCGCGGGCTGAGTGTTCGTCGTCAGACCGAGGTCTTCGACGGATCCGTTGAAGCAGAGTTCCGCCAGGTTCTCGCCGAGAACAGCGTCCGCCTCGGCGAACGTCTCGACAGCTGCGGGGAACACGCGAACGAGATCCGTTCCCATGCCAGGGAATTGGGAACCTTGCCCAGTAAACAAGAAGGCGCGCTGCATGCGCGCACGATCCGGAGCGACCGGGTTCAGGTCAAGGTCCAGACCAAATGCTGTCTAACAAGGGCCGGCCCCAAGCGAGCGATTCGAGACGCTCAAACGAGGTGCCCTACGCTCACCGCCGCTTGAACGGCGGCAGGAGGCCTGTGGCGCTCAGTACTTCGGAGCGGCCGGCGTTCTCGCCGCGCGACGGCTGCCGCGACGGGAGCGACCTTTCTTCTTGCTGCTCTCCGTTCCGGTCGTCGGCGTGGCCGTCCCCGACGAGGTGCCGATCTCGGCGCCCTGAACCTTCAGGCGGCCACGGACCTGGAGGGCCTGCTGCCAGCGGGTGAGGTTTTCCAAGAATCGCTTCTCTTTGGCGTTGGGGTAGGCCCCCACGGCGACCTTGCGTCGCTGCAACTCAGCAGCCTTCTCGGGTCCCCAACCGGCCTCTGGCGGGAACTCCTCGAGTAGTGACAAGAGCTGTGCTTCTTCGGGCGTCGGCTGGACTGGCTTCGGTGCTTCGGGTGCGCCGTTCGCCTTGGTCGCATCAGCCTGCCGCTCAGCGTCCGCCATCTCCGCGGCTTTCTTGGCCTTGGCCTTGGCTACCTTCTCGCGACGCTGCATTTCGGCAACCCGCGCTTCCTTGATGAGTTCCTTCTCGATCGCGTGCACCTGCCCACTCGTGAGGCGCTCGCCCACCGTGTAGGCTTTGATGTTGGAGAACGGGATGAAGATGTAGCTGTTCGTATCGTCGTGATACCAGATGCGAACACCGGCACCGGTCGTGCTCTGCTGGGCGGAAACGAAGTGTAAGCCGTCCACGCGCTCGACGAGTCGCCCGTTCTTCACGACTCCCGATAGCCGGTAGCCACTCTTCAGGCGCACGACCACGCGAACGTGTGACTGCACCGAGCGACCGAGCCTGACTTCATCGCGCATCGCACGCGTTTGCTTCTCGATCTGCTCCTGCTTGCGCACCTCAGCGCGCTTCGCGGCCTCGTTGGTTTGCTGAGCGTGCAGCGTCGTCTGAAACAAGAGGCCGCAGCCCGCAAGGGACCACGCGAGAATCTGATTGGTGGAAAGCATGACTGTTGAGTTGCGGCGGCCGTTGGAACGTCGACGTGAATGGGTTCGAATCGCGGCCTCAGAGTTCCGCTTTCGCATCCAGGGGACCTATCGACCAATGACCGCACTGGTCTTCTGGCTCCGTCTCGTATCGAGAATCAGCGGTGTTGCATTCCTCGACAGTCAACGGCGAGCGTCAGCGTTCCTGCCAAGAGGCCGGATCGCACAGTGCTGTGGCGACTTCACGAAAGAAGCCGCGGCTGAGTTTGTGCCGCAAGTCCGCGGCGGTGCGATTCTCGCCTCTGCCCACTAGACGGATCAGCAAGTGCCAATCGGACAGGTCCACGCGCACCCATTCTTCGCGTGCGAACCCAGCCTTCGTCGCGAACATGAAGTGGCGAGCTGCGGGGTGCAGGCGTTCGGCTTTCAAATCCGGCATCGCCACGCTCGCCAGCTTCGGACCTGGCCACACTTCACCATTGGCCGCACTGACATCGCCAGCGGACAGGAGTTCCTCTAGAGCGCCAGCAGTCTCCAGCTCGCTAGCCGCCGCGGCAAGGTGCACTGCGGCGTGGGTCGGCCGGATCCCCGCAATTTGAACAACGGTGTCTGGAACGTTCGGATCCACCACCGTCAGCTGCAGTGGCACGAACGCTGAAGCGCCCCGCGCAATCGACCAGCGAGACGCCGCGTCGCGATCCAGAACCGAGAACCCGGGTTCGCCCAACCACCGACCAGGTTCGATCGCGACGACCTTGAGTGATTGATCGTTCGTCGTTCCTGCGCGACGCAGGCGCACCACCAGGGGCCAGCGACTCACGGTGCGCTCGATGCCCGATTGATCGGTCATTCGGCGGGTGCCGAGAACCGTCGCGACTACATCGTCGCCCAGAGTCACAACGTCTTGGAGCCGTAGATCCAAAACCTTCAACCGACTGAGCCACTCCGCGTCAACGGCGTGCTCGGGATGCAGATGGTTCAGCATCCGCTCGCTCGAACCACGCGCCAACGCCGCGAAGAAACCGTCGAGCACGGGCTTCACGCGTCGCGTGGATATCCACGCTTTGGTCAACAGACGGTCCGCACGAAGCAACAAGCTGGCTCCAGACGCATGGTCATTGGGCGACCAAAGGACGGTTGTCCCATCGACGGCTGGCTGCACGAGCTGCGGCTTCGGGCTCGCATCGACGATCACGATACCGGGCGGCAACTGCAGTGTGACTGGAAGGCCGGCTTGGTCTGCAGCGGTTCTGGGCAAGGTCAACGCAATCACGTCGCCCCGCTGAAGCATCCGAGCATCGCCAACGGGTTTGCGAAGGTCCCCTCGCACGAGGCCCGTTGGTTCGAGCTGCCAAGCAACGTGCTCCGAAGCCAACGCATCGCGAAGCTTAATGGGCTCTGGCTCCGGGAACGTCACGTACCGCGAGAGTCGAAGGCCAGCGTGCGAAGGTGCGCGCCCGCGCCAGTCTCCGTCGCCCGGCCCGTGTTCACGCATGAACATTGACGCCCGAGACGGCGGCGTCGCGATTCCGCCTCCTGCCAGCACTGGTTCGCTAGCGCCACCAAGCCATTCCGCAACGTTGCCTACCAAGTGAAACACACCCATCGGTGACGCGGATTGCGGCAAGGCGTCAACAACTACCGGCCCGCTGAGACCTCGCGGATCACAGGCCAAGCGTTCACTGAACCCGACCGAACCATTGGTGCCATCCGCACTGCCCCACGGAAAGCGCCATGGCGGCAGCCCACCGCGCGCGCCGGCTTCCCATTCCTGAGCACTCGGCAAGTGCGCACCCGCAAGCGCCGCCAGCAGCCGCGCTCGACGGTAAGAAATGCCGGAGACAGGAACCGAATTCGAATCCTCGCTGGCCTCCCCGCCCGCGAATTCAGAAGGCTGACCCAGAGTGCGTTGCGATGCCGGCAGCAGGTCTTCGCGAAGCTCCGGATCGAGAACGTTGGCGAACAGGTCGCGGAACCTCGCGGCAGATAGCTCCATGGTTTCCAAGTCGAAACCAAAGCGCGCATCTTCCGACGCAAAGACGGAGGCCGTCGGCATGAAGCCATCGACCACGAGTGAACTCGCCCAAGCGTCGCCTTCGTGCAGCCGCGGAACCTGAACTTCCACGGCTCCTGTGGCCGGAACATTGACGACGCGAATCCACGCCCGGATCAAGCGATGCGGAACACCTGTCTCTACGAGTGGCGACGGCGCAATTTGGGGCACGGACACGCGAAAGACGTGGCGGCCGGGCGGCAGGTCTTCGACAATCGAGCCGGCCGACAGTTCCACCGGAACAAACGATTCAATGCGGCCTGATCCATCGGCCTGCAGCACCTCAAGTGTCACGAGGGAAGCCGTGGCTGGATCGCGGAACCGCCACTGAATGAACCCGCCCTGCGCAAAGACCGCATCGGACGGATCGAGATCGCTCTCGCTCGCGTTTGCCGACGAGGACCTCGATGCGGCTCGGTTGCCTCTCGGGTTGCCAACTGAGACAAGCTCCGGAGACCCGGTCAAGTCAGCATCCGAAGCGCCAAACCGAACCCCACCGGAAAGCAGCAAGATCAACGACGCGATGCAAATCGAAGCGGTGCAAGTAAGCCACGCCCACGGATGGCGCGCGGAGACCACGGCCAAGCCGTCGCGGGCCGTCAACATCCGCGCCTTGATCGAACGGCGGAAGGTTTCCGCGTGCGTTCGTTCACCGGCGACAAACCGGCGAAGGTCTTCGGCAAACTCAGCTGGGTCCTCGTAGCGACGATCCGGATCGCTGTGCAGCGCACAGTCCACAACGGTCGTCAATCCAAAGGGAAGTTCGGGCTGGATCGCGGCAACGGGAGGAGGCCCTTCGTGCACGACGCGACGCATCACTTCGGCAGCGTCC
>CBESZZ010000043.1:0-12453 GCA_965534055.1 uncultured bacterium
GGCGGTGAAATTGGCGCCATCGGCGTGCCCACCAGCACCCTTGGTTTCGCGACCGTCCCCATCCCGCTGCCGAACAGTCCGTCGTTTGCCGGTTTCACGTTCTACACGCAGTGGGCAAGCCTCGACGCGACGGCAAACAACCGCGGCTTGTCGTTCAGTGACGCGCAGGCGCACACCGTCTGCTACTGACGGCCGACGCAGGCCAATGGATTACGCCCGGTGGATTGAGCATGGCGGATCGCATTGCGTAGTTGTTCCATCCTCAGGGCAAATCAACTACGCAATACGTTCCGCCACCTCAGGCCATTAGATATCCATGAATTCGAATTCGCTTCGACGGTCGCTCCACGCTCCCTCCGCCGTGCTGATGTGGTGTTTTGGTATCGCCGCTCAGGCACCCGACCTCTCTCCGGGAACTTTGGATCGCAATGGACTCACGGTCGATGCCCAAACTGCGGTGCTCTCCGGAATTCTGGGGGTGGTCGTGGAGAACCGCGGCTCCGGTGCCGTTTCGGCAGCCTTCGTTGTTACGGCCTTTGAAGACACCGACCGCGACGGGACGTTCAACCGCGCCATCGATCGAGTATTCGGTGAATCCACGGTGCCTTCGTTGGGTAGCTCGACGACCAGACCCGTGACCATCTCCGTCGCTGGGAGGCAGCGTTTTCGGGACAACTTGATTCACGTTGCGATCGACACCGGAATGGTCATCGCCGAGAGCGATGAGAACAACAACATCACGGACACTGGGCGCGGCTGCGTTGTAGCTCCCGGCGCTATCGCCCCCACGCTCGAGTGGTCGTGGACGGCTTCAACAACCGACCCGGATTCACTCAACGTGCTGATGACGCCGTGCGTGATCGACCTGGACGGCGACTTGCTACCGGAAGTTGTCTTCGGGTCGACTGCTTCAACCGGTGGCGGCCACATCGAAATCGGCATCCTGCGCGCTCTGGACGGCCGCAACGGCACCGAGCGCTTCTCGGTAACCGACCCCGCATTGAGAATCAACACTGCGTGCTCGATCGCGACTGGGGATCTGGACAACGACGGGAGACCAGAAATTGTCGCCTGCGCGGAAACCGGCACCACCTTACTCGCCTTCGAAGACGATGGCACGTTCAAGTGGCGCTCAGACGTTGTCGAGTTGATCTCCTGGGGAGCGATCGCTCTCGCGGACTTGGATGAAGACGGCGATGTTGAGATCGTCGTCGGGCGCCAAGCACTTGACCACAACGGCGCACTGCTGTGGACGGGCACCGGTGATCGCGGCATTCAATTCGTCACGGGACCAATTTCTCTGGTTGCCGACATCGATCAGGACGGTCTGCCCGAAGTCCTGGCCGGAGGCACGCTCTACTCCAACACAGGCGCAATCGAATGGAACGCCGCAGGCGAAGGCACGAATGGCGTGGCCAACTTCGATGCAGACACCGCCGCGGAGATCGTGCGCGTCAGCCTCGGCAACGTGCAAATGCTCGACGATGACGGATCCTTACTCTGGGCGGCCAATATTCCAGGGGGTGGTGTCGGCGGTCCGCCGACCATCGCCGACTTTGTACGCGGCGGCCTGCCGGAGATCGGCGTAGCTGGTGCCACGCGCTACACGGTATTCGACGCGACGGGCGCGATCGTTTGGCAAGTGCCCGTTCAAGACAGTAGCAGCAACCGCACCGGGTCGTCTGTGTTCGACTTTAACGGCGACGGAGAGGCGGAGGTCGTCTACCGCGACGAGCTGGTGCTACGCATTCTCCGCGGCCGCGATGGCTTTGAACTCTGGAGCACTCCTCTAAGTTCCTGTACGTGGCACGAATACGTGCTCGTCGCGGATGTCGACGGCGATGGCGATGCGGAGATCGTGGCCGTTGCCAACAACAACTGCGGTTTTGGTCCGGAGCGCGGGATCCACGTCTACGGCTCGGCAACGGACGCCTGGGTGGCGACGCGACCGATCTGGAATCAACACACTTACCACATAACCAACGTGGAGGACGATGGACGTATCCCGCAGAACGAGACCAACAACTGGCTGACGCCCGCTGGATCTCCGTTCAACAACTACCGCCAGAACGTGCTCGCCTCCGCCTCACCGAGGTCCGCGCCTGATCTCACGGCGTCTCAGCTCGTGCTTCCTTGCGTCGGGTTCGGGGATGTGCAGGTTCGCGTGGGCAACGGAGGAGCCTTGTTCGCTCCGGCGGGATTGTCGGTTGCGTTCTACGATGGCGATCCAACCAGCGGCGGCACGTTGCTCGGGACTGCAGCCACACCAACGAGACTCAATCCCGGTGACTTTGTCGATGTCGCTGTGACTCCCGCCACGGCGTTAACCGGCCCAATCTTCGCCGTCGCCGACGACGATGGCACAAACACGGGTTCACAGCGCGAATGCGAAGAGACCAACAACACCCACTCTGCGGTGCTGTGCGGCACGAGCGCAAGCTGGACCAACTACGGAGCCGGCCACCCGGGCACGGGCGGAGTGCCTGCACTGACCCTCGACGCCAATCCGCGTCTCGGTTCAACCGTCACGATGTCTGTTGGCAATTCGCTCGGTCAAGCAACGTTCGGCGGCATCTTTATCGGCGCTACGCGGACCAACCAGGCAAGCGGCTTCGGCGGAAATCTCCTGGTGAACCAATTCACCGCATTCACCTTGCCCATCCCCACAGGCGGCGGGAGCGTCGTGCTCCCCATTCCATGTCAGCCCGAATGGTGCGGACGCGTGCTAACTTTCCAAGCCCTGCAGTGGGATCCGGGCGCAAGCGCCGCCGTGGCTTTCACCGCGGGATTGGAACTTATGGCCGGCGGCTAGCGCAGGCGAATCGTGAGCGACCGATGCTCCACCGCGTCCGGATGCCACACTGCTGGCCAATCCAATTCCCGGCGGAGCAATCGCCTGGTCGCTCGGCTCCAGCCGGAGGTTCATGGACTTGCAGTTTTGGCTCGGCCGGAACCATCGATCCACAAGGCGCCATCTCGCCGAGCAACTCTCTAACGTTGCACATGCATCGATGAGGCTGCGCGCCAAGCCGCGCCCCATCCCTGCGAACGGTAATAAAGACCACGGGGAATGCCGGTCGTTTTCTGCTGTAGTCGACCAACCCCGTCGCTTCCACCAGACCAAGGAACCACGCCATGGCAACCCTCACCGTCAGCACTCAAGTATCCGCACCGATCGAGCGGGTCTTCGAAGTTTATACAGAGCTCGAAAAAGCCGCCGAGCGCATCCCAGCAATCACGAAGCTCGAGATGCTCAGCGAGGGACCGTTCGGCGACGGCACGCGCTGGCGCGAAACGCGGGTGATCATGAAGAAGTCTGCGACCGAAGAGATGTGGGTGACGGGCTTCAATCCACCGCACAGCTACACGGTCGAAGCGAATTCCTGCGGCACACTCTACGAGACGTTGTTCCAGTTCGAGCCGGAGGGCGGCGGCACGAAGGTCACTTGGACGTTTAAGGGCACGCCGCAAACGTTCGTCGCGAAGATCATGTCGCCGATCTTTGGGCTCGTCTTCAAGGGCATGATGAAGAAATGCATGCTCGGCGATCTCGAAGCTTTGCGTGACGTTTGCGAAGGCAAGGCACCAACGCAGGATCCGTCCCAGGACACGTCGCCAGCCAGTGCGCAGACGACCTGAGACAGAACGATTTGCGGCAGAGCAGCGCCCGTCTCCAGCGTCACTCAACCATGACGCAGACGCCGCCCACTCGCACGATTCAGCACTCGTCCTGCGAGTCAGGATTTGGAGAAAGACGGGGCGCGACGAGCCGTCAGAGCTTCGCGATACCGTGGGGCGATCCATGCACGGCCACACCTCTTATTCATTCAATTCGATGACGATTGCTCACTCTCCACGTCCCACTCGACATTCTCGCTGGAGAACGATTGCCGTTCTGCTCGCCGCCTCAATTGGGGTTTCTCTGCAGAACTCCTCAGCGGCACAGAACTCCGGACCAGCACAAGCCGACGCGAGCGACAAGCAAGCCTTGAAAACGCTGGTCCGCGACCTGGGCCACGTTGAGGTGACGCGCCGTGAGCAAGCGACCGAAGCGCTGCTCGTCGCAACGCCTCGCGCAGCGGTCGTCGCGCTCTTGATCGACCAGCTCCCCGAATTACCTCCCGAGCCAGAGCAGCTGTTCGGCGGTTTTGCAGTGGGGCTTGCTGCAACCGCGGATCGCTCCGAGTTTGAGCTCGCGCCAGAGCTTGAATGCGCCGAGTTCTACGTGTCGGACGAAAGGCAAGAGACTCCGCTGCAATCATGGGTGCGGAACCGCTACGACCTTGCCGATCCGCGAATGACCCCGAGTGTGTTGAGCGCGTGGGTACTGGGGCGCATGGGTACCGACGCTGATGCAGCGTTCGATCGATTGATCACCGGAATTCAGCATGGTGACCTCTTCACCGACTTTCAATCGCGCTGGTCGCTGAGCCAACTCGGGCCCAGTCGCGCTCTAGATGTTCTAGGGACCGGAACGCTCTATCCATGGGTCCGAGCGAGGGTCGCGGTTGCGAGCTATGACGGCGCGGTGCCTGCGACCGTGATGGGGGAATGGCTCCAGTCGGAGAACTCGGATGTCGCCGAAGCGGCACTTCTCGCCGCGACCTTGAGCCACGCACCCCATCCTTGGGTTGTCAGCGCACTGATCAAGCTGGCACGCAAAACGGGGTATGACGGACCGGTTCGTGCGCTCCGCGCCATGGGCGTGCTCGGGCTGCCAGACCTTGCACTTCTGCTCACTGAGGCGTCCTCGAAGCCGAAGCACACCCTGATCCTGGCCACGATCGCCAGAGTTCTAGAAGACGCAGCGGCCACCCCAACCAAACTTCCATCCACACTCGTGCCCGAGTTCATCGGCTGCGCACTTGGTGACGACTTACAAAGCGCGGCACTAGCACTTGAAGCACTGCGCAGTTGCAAGCTTCTCGATGCCCAGAAGCGCCGGCTGCGCCGCCAGGTGCAGTTTTTCTGCGGGCGCGAGAACGAGACTGCACGATGGCTTGGCTATAGCAACCTGGGAACCTTTGGGTTCGACGCGATCGACAGTGCGATGGCTACCCACGGACTCGACGACGATTTCGACAACATCGCGTGGCAGGCCTCGCTCGCATTCGTCCGGATGGGAATCGCTCCCCCTGAAACGGCGCGTGTGTGCCTTGCCGAACTCGGCTCGCGCGGCAACGAACAAGCGCTCCGTTGGATTCTCGCGCGATGGTTCGAAGACGACTCTCAAGTCACGGAGTTTACGAATCAAGGAGACCGAACCTCTGCCTACGTCGCGGCAGTCCGCGGCGCCATCGCACACGATGACTTGGCGGTCGTGCGCGCCATGGCCAGCGACAAGCTGTACGACAGCACTCCAGGAATCTGGGATCACAGTAAGTTCATCCCCCACGTGATGCGGTGCATGGGTTCGATCACCTCAGAGCGACTGAATAAGCTCCTGGAGCTGGACGACTTGGAGATCGACGCACGTCGGGCAATCGTCACCTTGACCGATGACCTCCCGCGCGAAGAGGCGCTGCCCACTTTGATCAGGGCCATGGGCATCAAGCAAAGCACCGCCGACAGCGCTTGGTTCGAGATGCACTTGGGTGAGGATGCGGAGTCGCACGGCGCAACGCTGGTGCTCGATGCGCTGCAAGAGTTGGCCAAGTATCCGCGGGCTGCGCTGATGCCTCACCGCAAGTTGTTCGAGGCCATACTGCCCACGCAAACGGTCGCACGCCCAATCGCTGCCGAGATCCTGACCCGGTTGGACTAAACGCGCACCGTCACGAACGGTCGCGCCCGTGCATCGGTGGTTCAGCCGTCGGATCAGCAACGCGCGGATCTTGCCATGCGCCGGTGATCAACCGCGCGCCGCGGCCAAACGTGATGTAGGAAAACGCCCAGCTCAGCAGCACGAAGAAGCGGTTGCGAAATCCCACCAAGAACCACAGGTGGATGAACAACCACATGCACCAGGCGAAGAACCCCGCGTAGTGCCGCTTGCCGACAGCGGCCACCGCACGCGCTCGGCCGATCGTCGCCAAGGACCCTTTGTCTCGGTAGCGAAACGGAGCGCGCGCTGTGTCAGCGGCGACTCCTCGTTTCACGTGATCACGGATCAGCTTCGCAACGTGCCCACCCATCTGAGTTGCGGCGGGCGCGACACCAGGAACGGGCGATCCGTCTGCCTGGTTGACGTGAGCTAGGTCGCCCACCACGAACACGTTTGGATGTTCGGCGATCGAGAGATCCGGCTCGACTTCAATGCGGCCCTGACGATCACGCGCGGCGTCGACCTGCTTCGCCAACGCGGAAGCCTCGACGCCCGCGGCCCAAAACACAGTCCTCGCTTCGATGCGCTCGCCGCTCTTCAGATCCACGCCATGGCCGTCCACGCCGGTGACTTGCGTGTCGCAGCGCACGTCGACGCCAAGTCCGCGGAGTTGCGCCTCCGCTTTCGCAGACAAGCCTTCCGGATAAGCAGCCAATACTCGCGGTCCACCTTCTACCAAGATCACCCGCGCACTGGCGGGATCGATGGCGCGGAAGTCCTTTGCCAATGTGTGTCGCGAGATCTCCGCGAAGGAACCGGCCAACTCCACCCCGGTCGGTCCTGCGCCGACCACGACGAAGGTGAGCCAGGGCGCGGATGCTGCTGGATCGCGCTCGGCGATCTCGAAGGCGAGCAAGACCCGTCGCCGGATCTCAAGCGCGTTCTCGACCGTCTTCAGTCCGGGAGCGTGGCGTTTCCACGAGTCGTTGCCGAAGTATGAGTGCGTCACCCCGGTCGCCAAGATCAGGTAGTCGAAGGGTACCGACGCCCCGTGCTCAAGCTCGATCGTGCAATCCGTCAAATTCACATCGATCACCGTCCCGAGCACCACGCGCGTGTTCTTCTGCTTTCGCAGCGAAGCGCGGATGGGATAGGCGATGTCGCTCGGATCCAGCGCTGCGCTCGCCACCTGATACAGCAGTGGCTGAAACAAGTGGTGGTTGCTGCGATCGATCACCGTGATGTCCACGGCGACTTTGCGCAGTGCCTTGGCTGCGCGCAGACCAGCGAAACCGGCACCGACGATGACGACGCGTGGACGGGACGATTGGGTCATGGGATCACCATCGACGGACGAGCCACCGAATTCGGAGCTCAAGTGCCTGCGGGATGACTTCGAGCAGAAGCCCAAGCCAGGCCGCCGGCAGGGGGATGCCGCGAAGAGAATGCAGCGGCTCCCGGATCGTTTCACTCGTGGATTTCAGGTCGCCCGAAGCTCGGCGAGTCCCAAGGAATCAGCCCGAAGAGATCCGACGACCCGCCCGGTTCGGTAGCCCGCATGGGGAAACTCGGAGAATCACGCCTCTGGAAACTTCTGCACCACTCAGCAAGAGCGAAAGTCCCGCTGTGGACGGCAGTTCAGCCTCCTCTAAACAGGCTTTCCCCAAGTCCAGATCGCGAGCAAGCCAGCGGTCTCGGCCACCTGTGGAGCGGCGAGGAGCGGCGCGTCGGACCCCCTTGCGTCGATTCCCTTGCCAAGGCGAGAATCCCGAGCCAGCGCTTTGGCATCAGACGTAGCGACGCCACGGGAGACTCCCAAGGTTTCTGATTCGCCCCCCGGGGCCCTGACGCGCCTCCCGTACCTCCTCCATCCGCAGCACCCCTCGTGCCGCGCAAGCGTGGAATGGCAAGTCTCCCAAAGGCGAACCTCCACGCATCTCCGGGCCACGCAGCCCCACCTGCTCCATGCTGTTTCCGCTGCAATCCGCGCGCGCCTTCGGTCGCAACCGCTCTTCATCCACCAGCCCTGCCGTAGGCAGCCCTCGATCCGGTGCCCTGGCAGCGGTGACGCTCGGCCTGCTCGCAGGCACGTTTGCCGTGGACTCTGCGACCAGCCAAATCATCGACAGCACGGTGCTCCCACCGATGGCCGCCACGCAGGGCGGCAACGGTGGAACGAGTTTTCCGTGGGCCGTGTCCGCGGGCAACAGCGTCCGGATTCAGTACGTCTACGACAGCAGCCACTTCATTGACGAAGGCGTGCTGTATCCCGTCCTGATCCGGAAGTTGCGCTTCCGCGCGGACGATGTGTCCGCGACCTGGACCGGCGGCACGTTCTCCGACGTGAAGATCACGTTGTCGAGTGCAGACGTCGACTACACCGCGGTCACACGCTCGTTCGAAACGAACCACGGCCCAGATCGCACCGTCGTGCTCCAAGGCCCCGTGACGGTAATGCCCGGCACTTCGAACACCGGCCAGATCGCACCTTGGTACGTCGACATTCAGCTGCCAGCCGCCTTCCGGTTCGACCCACAGCTCGATCGCGATCTGCTGATCGACATTCAGATCAACGCTGCCAGCTGGTCGGGCGGCTCGTCGACCCCAACCGATGTTGCGACGCAGTTCCCCAACCCAGGACTGCCGCCATTCCCGAGCAAGTGCAAACGGGTCTACTCGCTCGGCAACCATCTCGCATCGCAAGCCACCAACGGCCCGTCGGACAGCGGGCCGGTGATGGAGGTTAGCTACGGGGTTGAAACGCTTCAGCCGGCGTTCCGCGCGCTCACGCGTTCGGGCAACAGCCCCCTGACGGTGCAATTCGAAGACCTCTCTGCGACCAATGCTCCGGGAGGCATCGCGGCGCGGGCATGGGACTTTGATTCCGACGGGGTCGTCGACTCTTCCGGACCGAACCCGACCTGGACGTACACGTCGTGCGGAAACTACGACGTCACGCTGATCGTTCTCGATAGCACCCACGGTCAACGGACCCGAACGGTCACGAGCTACATCGTTGTGGATGCCATGGAACCGGCGTTCACCATGTCGAGCAGCTACGGTGCGCCGCCGTTCACCGTGCAGTTCACCGACCAAACGCTCGGACAGCCAAACTCCTGGGCTTGGGACTTCGACAGCAACGGCACCGTCGATTCGACGGTTCAAAACCCGAGCTGGACGTTCCAACGCGGCGACTTCGACGTGTCGTTCACGACCTCCAACGGTTGCGTGACCCAAAGCGCGCCGTCCGCACGCGTCGTCGCGCGTGACGTCATTGAGACGACGTTCGCCGGAGGCAACGGCTGGTCCACGAACACTCCTGGCAACCTCTTCGACCTCGATGTGCGCACGCCGACCGGCGTTTCGATTCAACGGTTGGAAGTGCACGCCGGGGTAACCCTGGGCCTGACGGTGGACGTAGACATCTACGTCACTCGCGGCACTCACGTTGGCAAAGACGGCAACGCAGCGTTGTGGCGTCGTGTGTCTTCGGGATCCGCGATCTCCAACGGCCGCCAAACCATGACTGAGGTCGACATCACGAACCTCTATCTGCCGCAGGGTCTGTGGGGTATCGCGATTCACTACCCGCAGGGCGACCTCTACTACACCAACGGACCGTCGACGGTTTCGACTCCGGACATGGTCGCGACGTTCGGTATGGTGCGCACCGACCCGTTCGGCGGCAACGCGATCCCGAACCGCACTTGGAACGGTCGCATCTTGTTCGACCGTGGACCAAACGGTGGCTTCGGCTACCTGGGCTCCGCGCAGTGTGCACCCGGCGAGGGTCCCATCTCGCTTCTGCACATTCCCGGCAACATCCCACGGATCGGCGGTGCACTCGTCGTGGCAATGGAAGGTTTGCAGTCACGGCATGCAGGCGTGCTGTTCGCGATCGGCCCTTCGTCTGCGACCTGGAACGGGCAGATGCTTCCCGTTTCCACGAACCCCGCTGGACTGTTCGGTTGCGCACTTCACATCGCTCCGCTCGCGACGATCTTCGGTGCCCGCACGGGTCCAGGTGCCGGCTTCGTGTTGCCAATTCCGAACGACCCATCACTCTCCGGGGTCATGCTCGACGTGCAGGGGTTGCTCGCAGATCCGCAGGCTCCAAACCGAGCGCGCGCCCTCATGACGGACGCGATGCGCGCGCGCGTCGGCAACTAGACGCCCGCCTCCTAGCCGAACAGGCCGGCGAAGATCGCGAAGATCTCCGAGTAGGCGTTCTGCAACTTGCCTTCGCGCAAGAACGTTGACGGACTCTGCGGGCTGCCCACGAATGGCCGCAGCGTCCAGGCCATCTGGATACCGATGAACGCGTAGAGCAGCGTCCACGATCGCAGCAGAGCGCGATGCTTTGGCTGGGCGCGGATGAGCGGTTGGTAGGCGATGGTCAGCTTCCGCTGCGCCAGAACAGCGGCGAGGGCAAACGCAAACGTGTTCCAAAGCTGGATCCAGCCGTAGCCGGTTTCCGGCGCGCGCAGATTCAGCAGTGCCGTGATCGGCGCCAAGGCAACTAGCACTGTCACCACGCGCATCTGGTACTCAACCAGAAGGCGCAGGACGGATCGAAAGTCCGAAGCCACACCGCGCTGAGCATTCAGCACGTAGTAGATCGGGATCGCCAGCATCATCGTGACCCCAAACAGCATCGGCACTTTGACGGCGCTGAAGACCAGCTGTGGCCAACGGGATCCATCGAACGCAAACGCCCCCATCGTCACGCCATACAGAGCCCCGCTCAGCACCACAAAGTAGAGCGCGCCGCGACCGGCGAGGAGCTTTGCGCCGCCGTGATCCAACCGATCGGCACGAAGCAACTCTTCCACTTCCCGCAAGAACGCACGGGGAGCGCGGAGGAAACCAGGTCTTCGCTGTGTCGCCTGAGTCACGACGATCAACCGCCGAAGTACCCGCGTAGCGCACGCGCCACGGCATCAAAGAAGCTGCCCGCCTTGCCTCGGAACAACTCCCATTCGACCGAAGGATCACCGATGAAAGGTCGCAGAATCCACGCCATCTGCGTGCCGACGAACGCGAAGAGTAAGATCCACACGAACAAGATCACGCGCTGATCGCCACGGCGAGAGAACAGATACACGGGATGCGCAACCGCCTTTGACGTAGTAGTCGGATCCTGAGGCGAACCCGCAGGAATGAGCGGTGGCTGGTTCTCGGCGGGCGGAGGTTCTGTGGGTGATGGTGACTCGTGACTCACCTCGGAAGCGGTATCCGGCGACGTGCCGCGCGGCGGTTCACGGTTCTGATCGGACGACTGACCGACCGACCGCGTCGAGATTGCGTGAGGAGGCGACGACCGGCGCACGGCGAGGACGATCACTCGCAGGCCAAGGAAGCCACCGATCGCGCAGGTCAACACACTGAGCAGAACGATGAACGCGTAGCTCTGCGTGGAGAGGCAGAAGAACCCAATGATGGGCCCCAAGGACGCAATCACCGTCGCCAAGACCGTGTTCGCCGCGAGCGCTGCAGCGAGAAACTGCCTGAGGCGAAGCTTCACGCCCAGCAGGGTGAGGAACACATACAACGAAGGGAACGTCACCAACGTGGTTCCGAGGATCAACACGGGCAGCTTGGCGGCGCTGCTGAGTATGAATCGCGCATCGGCGACATCGCGTCCCGCAAGGCCGAA
This sequence comes from uncultured bacterium, assembly GCA_965534055.1. Taxonomy (GTDB): domain Bacteria; phylum Planctomycetota; class UBA1135; order UBA1135; family UBA2386; genus CBESZZ01. The sequence continues at coordinate 11,421 of CBESZZ010000043.1, forward strand.
CAGACCGAGGCACGCGCCGTAGAATCCCGCGAGCACAATCTGCCAAGCGAGCGCCGAACGGATCACACCCTTCGTCTCTTCAGGCGCTAGCGTGCCTCGCAGAAGCCCGTCCAACACACGCCAAGAAAACAGGTTCCTCATCGGCGTCGAGTATGGACCACGCCAAGTCCGACGTCACGACGACGCGCACGCGGATGCGCCCACCGAAATTGCAGAGTTCGCCATGAATTGGGATCACATCTGGGAAGCCGTTCACGAAACGGTCGCTGAGTGCCAAGGCCAGGGCAAGGTCGCGAGCTACATCCCCGCCTTGGCAGCGATCGATCCGAAGAAGTTCGGCATCGCCGTCGCGCTTGGAAGCGGTGAACTGCGCCACTCCGGCGACGCGGAAGAGCCGTTCTCAATTCAGAGCATCTCCAAGATCTTCACGCTCTCGCTGGCGCTGCAGGCCGTTGGCGATGAGCTGTGGCGACGCGTCGGGCGCGAACCTTCTGGCTCGCCGTTCAACTCCATCGTGCAGCTGGAGAGCGAGCGTGGGATCCCACGCAATCCACTGATCAACGCTGGCGCCATCGCCACGACGGACCACATGGTTGCACGGAGCACCGCAGATCAAGTGATTGCGGACCTGCTAAAGCTCCTGCGCCGGTTGTCGAACGACCCCTCGGTTGCAGTCGATCAAGCCGTCGCCCAATCCGAGTCGGACAAAGGTTCTCGCAACCGGGCGCTCGCGCACTTCATGGCGGCGTTTGGCAACATGGAAGGCGCGGTCGAAGAATCGTTGTCGGCCTACTTCCGCCACTGCGCGATCGCCATGAGCTGCAAGCAACTCGCTCGAGCAGCATTGTTCCTCGCGTTCGATGGCTGCGACCCGATCACCGGCGAGCAGGTCGTCACCAGTCGGCGGTGCCGACGCATCAACGCGGTGATGATGGCTTCAGGGCACTACGACGTGAGCGGAGACTTCGCGTACCGCATCGGACTACCTGGGAAGAGTGGCGTTGGCGGCGGCATCCTCACCATCGCGCCCAAT
>CBESZZ010000044.1:0-12435 GCA_965534055.1 uncultured bacterium
CCCGCTCTGCCGCACTTTGCTGCTGGTGACCAAGGGCGAACCCACCGGCTTGGCGGCGGAGTTTCTGCGTTACATCCGCGGCGAAGAGGGTGGCAGAGTCATCGAAAGCCTGGCCTTGGTGCCACTCATCGAAGACTGATGCCCGGAACCGTGGAGCATCCGTGGTAAGGCTCGCAATCTTCGGGTGCGCCACGGTCGCTACGCTGCTGACTGTCTGCATCTTCGTCTATCTGCTGCGTGAGTCGTGGCCCGCACTCACGGAAGTGGGGCCAGCCGCCTTGGCTCTTGGCGATCGTTGGCAGCCAATCAGCGCGCCCCCGGGCTTTGGGTCTTGGCACATGATCATCGGTAGCGCGGTGGTCACGATCGGCGCGATGGCACTCGCCGCGCCGTTGGGCTTCTTGGTTGCCGTAGGCATTCGCTACGAGTTGTCGCGCCCATGGAGCAGCATCGTTCGACGCATGCTCGAGGTTCTGGCCGGGATTCCATCCGTGGTGATCGGCCTGTTCGGCCTGGTGGTGCTGGTGCCCGCGATGGGATCCGGCCAGGGCCTGCTTCCGGCCACACTGATCCTCGCGTTGATGGTGGTGCCAACCGTCGCGCTGCTTACGGACTCCGCACTGCGGGATGTTGCTCCAGAACACCGGACCGCTGCGGCGTCGCTGGGCTTGTCGCAACGCGCCATGGTGCTGCACGTGCTCGTGCCAGCGGCGCGGCGCGGCATCTGGTCAGCCGTTGTGCTCGCGGCAGGACGCGCACTTGGGGAAACGATGGCAGTCCTGATGGTGTGCGGCAACGTCGTGCAGCTACCGGACTCGCTCACGGCTCCGATCCGCACGTTGACCACCAACATCGCGTTGGAAATGGGTTACGCGGAAGGCACCCACCGCGCGGCGTTGTTCACCAGCGGTGTGCTGCTCACGGCGGTGGTGGTGCTTCTGGTGGTTCTCGCGGCCTGGCGGGGCCGGTCTCGAAGCCCGGTCTATTAGTCCAATGCAAGCCGCCGCCACTTCTTCGCCGCGCAGCTACGCCGACCTTGGCTTCCGAATCGCGGTTTGGATTGCGCTCGCAGTCACGCTCGGTGTGTTCGGATGGTTGATTGCGAACGTCGTCGCCCGCGGTGGTCTCGCGCTGGATTGGTCCTTCTGGGTCGAACCGCCCACCGACGCGGGTCGGCTCGGCGGCATCGGGCCCATCGTGCTCGGCACCGCGGCGATCCTGGCCGTGTGCCTTGCAGCCGCGCTGCCCATTGCGATCGGCGCGGCGTTCTTCTTGGTCGAGTACTGCCCACAACGCGGCCTGTTGGGTCGGCTGGTGGGCGGGAGTCTCGACGTGCTCGCCGCAGTGCCTTCCGTGGTGTTCGGACTGTTCGGCAACGCGCTGTTCGTGGACGTGCTCGGAATGGGCTACTCCATTCTCGCGGGTGGCCTAACCCTGGCCTGCATGATCCTGCCTCTGCTGGTGCGCACGATCGAGGCCAGTCTGGCGCAAGCGCGAGACGCCCACCGGCTAGCCGCGGCGGCTCTTGGCATCGAACGGAGCCGGGTGCTGTTTCGGGTGCTGCTCCCCTTGTGCTGGCCTGGCCTGTTGGCCGGCATCATCTTGGGCGTTGCCCGCGCGCTCTCGGAAACAGCCGCCCTGCTGTTCACAAGCGGCACCGTGGACCGCATGCCCGGTTCAATCTTCGATTCCATCCGCACGCTTTCCGTACATGTCTACGATCTAGCGATGAACGTCCCGGGTGGAGAAGGCCCTGCTTATGGCACAGCGCTCGTTCTGATCCTGCTGCTCGTCGTGATCAACACTCTTGCCGTGACCTGCGCAATGCGCGTCGCCAAACGCTCGCCCCATTCATGAGTCAGCCGATCCGCTTGGTTTCAGAAGCGTCCGAACCGCTTCAAAAAACGCACCACCGTGACCTGCATGTACTGCGCACGTGCTGCATGTCGGTGCACTATGGCGACCAGGTCGCCGTGCGTGATCTAGAGTTCGACATCGCACCCGGTGAAATCACCGCGATCATCGGTCCATCAGGCTGCGGCAAGACGAGCTTCCTGCACGCTCTCAACCGACTCAGCGACATGGTTTCCGGATGCCGCGTAACGGGCACCGCACGACTTGGTGAACTTGACATCACGGACTCGCGCACAAACACCACTGAGCTGCGCCGGCGCATCGGGATGATCTTTCAAAAGCCCGTACCGTTCCCGATGAGCGTCGCCAAGAACCTGCACCTGCCGCTTCGCGAAAACGGCGTCCGTCGAGCGTCAGACCGCGACCGCATCATCGAAGACTGCCTGCGCACGGTCGGACTGTGGGACGAGATCAAAGACCGCTTCGACCACAACGCTGCACAGCTCTCGGGCGGTCAACAGCAGCGACTCTGCATCGCTCGTGCACTGTCCCTGAATCCCGAAGTGCTGCTACTCGACGAGCCCTGCTCGGCACTGGACCCCATGAGCACGGGCGTGGTCGAAGAGTGCATCCGGAACCTCCGCGGGCGCTGCACCCAGGTCATCGTCACGCACAACCTGGCGCAAGCCCGCCGCCTCGCCGATACCACGGCCATGTTCTGGGTGAAAGACGGTGCGGGTTGCATGATTGAACACGGGCCGACGGAGCAGCTGTTCACGTCCCCAAGCGACGAAATCACCCGCGCCTACGTATCTGGGGAGCGTGGATAGACTCGTTCGAGAAATCTCGAAACCTTTCCAACTCCGGCCGAAGTCGGCAGAGCCATGTTCCATTTCACCATGTTCGGCGGCTCCGAGGCGCAGATTACGACGGCAAACATGACCGCCATCACAATCTTCGGCGGAGCAGATCTCAAGCGTCCGACCCTGGCTCAGCGGGTCCTGCAGCTCGCAGCCAGCGAGGATCCTGAGTCCGAATCCTCGATTCGTCGCCCCGGCCCCAGGTCCTTCGCCTTCACCATGTTCGGCGGCACAGACGTCAAGCATCCGCTGCTCATGGAGGAGTATTCCGCCATCCACGGGCTGGTTGCGACCCAGCTGCTGAGGCGTGAAGAGATCCAATCCATGATCGCCGAGATTCTCGCTCAGGATGCGCACTACAAGGTCGGAAGCTTCACCCTCTTTGGCGGATTCAGCGACAAGCGACCGAACCGCAAGGCGCAGTTTCGCGCACTGCGAGAGGGCGAAGAGGCCGGCCTGATCTCCGTGGCCCATTGCGAAGAACTCGAGCGCATGGTGGACGCCGGCCCCGCGGTCGCATTCGGCCTGCTCGGGCGATTGGTCGACGAAATGGACCTGCCGCCCGAAGTTAGCAAAGCTGCATCGACCTGAGAGGCCGTCAGTTCTTGAGATGCTCTACCAAGAACTCGCGTAGACGGCGTTTGCCGTAGGGCGTGCCTGCTGCGCCGTGACCCGCACTGGGTAGCACAACCAGGTCGAAGTTCTTGTCCGCCTTCACGAGGGCTTCCACCACCTGCATCGTGCAGGCTGGATCCACGTTGCGGTCGAGAGCTCCGACGATCAGCATCAGCTTGCCGGTCAGACGGTGCGCCTGCGTGGCGTTCGATTGCTCTTCGTAGTGGGGCCCAATCGGCCAACCCATCCACTGTTCGTTCCACCACATCTTGTCGACGCGGTTGTCGTGGCACCCGCAGTCGGCCACGGCCACCTTGTAGAAGTCACCGTGCGCGATGAGTGCTCGCATGGCGCTCTGCCCGCCAGCCGAACCGCCGTAGATGCCCACGCGCGCGAGATCCATCTGCGGATACTGCTTGGCAGCAGCACGAATCCACGGGATGCGGTCGGGAAAGCCCGAGTCTCCAAGGTTTTGCCACGCGACGTCGTGGAACGCTTTGGACCGGTTCGCCGTGCCCATGCCGTCGATCTGCACGACGATGAAACCAAGGTCTGCGACCTCCTGAGCCCCGTGCGTTGCCCTGAAGGCGACCGGCACGTGCGAGCCGTGCGGACCCGCATAGATCTGTTCGACCACCGGGTACTTCGCGTTCTCATCGAACGCAGTGGGGAAGTGCAGGATGCCATAGATGTCCGTCTCGCCGTCACGACCCTTCGCGACAAACGCGGTGGGCGGCCGCCAGCCTGTCTGGACGCGCGCGGTGAAGTTGCCTCGCGCAAGTTCACAGACGAGCGTGCCATCGACACTGCGCCGCAACTCGGTCACCGTCGCTTCATCCACTCGCGAGTATCGATCGATGTACACGCGCTGGTCAGGCGAGAACTCCAGCGCGGCGTGCGTTCCGTTCCCTGCGGTCATGCGCGTCAAACCCAAGCCATCGAAACCGACGCGAAAATGATGATGGAAGTATGGGTTCTGGTCGGCGTCGTAGCCCAAGCCGCGGAACCGAATCGTGCGCGACTCAGCATCCACCGAGTCCACGGCGTCGACCACGAACTCGCCCTGGGTGATCTGGTTCTTCACCGTGCCGGTTGGCATGTCGTAGAGGTACAGGTGGCTGAATCCATCGCGCTCTGACATCCAGATCAACTCACCGGTCGCGGGCAGATACTTCATGTAAGTGCGGCCGTTCAGATCAATGAACGTGTCGCTTCTCTCCTCGACCACGGACCTAACTGCTCCTGTGTTCGCGTCCAATGCGATCACTCGCTGCAACTGCCGTCCGCGATCGTTCAGGAGACAGATGAATTCGTCGGACTGCGGCGACCAAACCTGCGCGCGGACCGCCAGAGTGTGCGGCACGATGGATTCACGAACCGGCACCATGCGTCGATCCTGCACGTTGCACAGCCGCAACCGCGGTTCTGCGCGAGAGTCGCCGGGCTTGGGATAACGATGCATGTGCAGCTTGGGCTGGAGCTGATCCGGTGGCGCCGATTCGACCAGCGCAATCTCGCGGGTCTCAACTCGCTGCTCTTGGTATGCGATGAGTCGCGTGGAGTCTGGCGACCAGTGAAACCGGTTCATGTAGGGGTCAGTGGCTGTGCCATCCTTCGTCGCTTGCCAAGGGTTCGCGCCATCGATTTCGCTCACCCAGAGATTGTGGCCTTTCACGTACGCGCGCAGCTCGTCGTTCGGGGCGACACCTCTAGTGCGCGCACGAGAAGCTGTCGCAGGCTTGTTCCACGGCGTGGATCCGATCGCCACGTAGCCCGTCGACTTCGTGGCTCGCACCACAAGTTCCTTGTCATTGACTCGATCGACCAAAAGGAACACGTGGCCGGCGTGTGTCGACTGCAGCCGTCGCGCACCCGGAAGGATTCGCCAATAGGGCACAGTGGTTCCATCGCCGCGCACCCAATGGAGATCGACCGAATGGTCCATCTGATTGTCGAACTCCACAACCGTCTCTCCGCCCTCGTTTCGTGAAGCAGCGTCTACTCCAACCAGTTCGACGCCCGACCTCAACTCGACGCTCTTGTCTCCCGAGCGCAACTTCTGGTCTTCGACGTCATACGTCCAACGCATCCCCTTCATCGCGAAGTGCATCGTCCTGCCGCCGTCCGAAAACACGAGGCCACCAATCGATCGGTCCGTGAGGTCAACCGTCTCTCCAAGCGCGTCACGAAGTGCCGTCGCCAACGCCAAGAGATCAAACGCCACGCGAATTGCGCCAGTCTTTGTATCCGCGATGAGGTAATCGAAGCGCAGGCTGTCGCTATCGACACGGTAGACCAGCTGTTCACCACCCTCGAGCCACTGCACCGCTTCAACTTTGGTTCGCGTGACGGGCGAGAAGTGCCGCCGCACTTGCAGCTCTTTGGCGGGTGGGCCTTCTTGCTGACTTAGGCACGGGGTCGCGACGCAATGCATCGCGAGAGCAAGCGCCACGAAGCGATCCGCATGGGTGGAGATCCGTTCTCGAGGTGTCATGAGGCAGTTGTCGAGGATCGAAGAACCCGCTGCAACGCCCACCGAATCCTCTGCCACACGTTTCGGCTTCGACGAATTCTGGCCGTTCTTCGTTGGCACGCACCAGCGGTGGGCGTGCGGCTAGTCCACTGCCTGGGCGCGCGCATGGAGTAGCCGCTCGTATGCTTGGAGCCCACGAGGAGGCACCTCCGAACGCTTGACTTGATTCTTAGACCCGAGTTTCCTGCCGCCGAATGCGGTTTCAAGCAAGCCCAAGTCTCGACCCACCAAGAGAAGCTCCATGAAAACACTTCTATTTGCCCTGATTGTGTCCGCGTCGCACTTCGCGTCGGCGAGTGCCCAAGAACCGATTCGGTTGGAGAGCCTTCTTCTTGAAATGGTCGACCGCACGGCGCTCACGCGCCTGCCTGCACCCGCCTACAAGGCCGAGGGGGCGAGCAGCTACGATCGCAAATCCACCGTCAACGACTCCAAGGACGGCTTCTACGTCGAGACGAACGGCCGAGATTGGGGCAAGGGCTGGTTTGCTAACCGCGACATGAGCGGCTACATCCGCACCGAAGTAGTCGATGGTCGCAAGGAGTACGTGATCCTTGAGGTCGACGGCCCCGGCGCGCTGGTCCGCTGGTGGAGACCAGCGGACAACCCAGGCACGATGCGGGTCTACCTCGACGGATCCACCGAGCCAGTGATCGCAGCGGACCCAGACGATTTCGTTGGCGGCACTCTGTTGATTGGTGAGCCGTTCTCGTTCATCACCAGCAAGAACGAGCCAAACGCTGCATGGCGAGGGCGTGATCTGTACCTCCCCATTCCCTATCAGGAAGGCTGCAAGATCACCTGGGAAAACGGTGTCTCCTACTTTCAGATCGGCTATCGCAAGTATGTGCCCGGAACAGAGGTGGTCACTTTTACTAAGGACCAGCTCAAGGATGCACGCGACACCATCCAACGCGTCGCCGCAAAGCTAACCGTCGACAGTGCCGCCGCGACCGGAACCGTTCAGGCGAAACAAAACCAGATCCTCGCCCCCGGTAGTTCGGTCTCAATCGCGCTGGAGGGTCCTGGCGCCATCAATCGACTGTCGGTGCAACTCTCGGCGGGCGACTACCACCAGGCCCTCCGGTCGACAGTCTTGACTCTCCAATTTGACGATCAACAGACCGCTTGGCTGCCGATCGGCGCACGTGGTGGGGTCGGCTACAGCGACGAGAAGAACGATACATACTTCGCCAAGGTCAATCGCGAGACCGGGACGATCAACTCGTTCTACGTGATGCCCTTCAAGAGCAGCGCTAAAGCCACACTAACCAACAACAGTGAGCAACACGTCACGATTCAGAACTTCGAGCTGACTGTTGATGACTACCGCTGGGACAACCGCAGCCTGCACTTTCATGCCACCTGGTTTGAGCTTCGCAACATCAGCACACAGAATCGCAGCGATCTAAACTTCGTAACCGTCAAAGGGGCTGGTCGGTACGTCGGCACCTCAATTACCGTTTTCAACACCTGCACGCTGACAAACAACCAAACATGGTGGGGCGAGGGAGACGACAAGATCTATGTCGACGGCGAAACATTCCCCTCGTTCTTCGGGACCGGCACCGAGGATTACTTCGGCTATGCATACTGCCGCCCGCAACGGTTCTACACCCCTTGGATTTCCCAGCCCCGTGGCGAAGGAAACAAGAAGTGGGGATACACGAATAACAACCGTTACCACATGCTCGATGACATTCCCTTCACGAGCTCGGTACAGTTCGACATGGAGATCTGGCACCCCTTCCGCAAGCACATGAACTACGCCGCTGCGACGTTTTTCTACGCAAGGCCTGGGTCCACGCACAACATCAAACCGGACATCGAGGCGGTTCGGCACCACGTAGCGCTACACCGCGATGACGTCATGTCTCTGAAAGAGTTCAAGCCGGAGGAGCCCTCGGGCGCAAAGTAGGGGGCGAACCGTGAAAAGCGCGTTCGCTCCTACTTGGCGCGAATCGCGTACCAGTTCATTGCGCCGGCCGGAACAGTGACTTGGATTTCGACGATGTAGTTTCGATCTAGATTGCATGCGAACGCATCTTGGCCGTTGGCGCTTACATGTGCAGCATCTGTAAGGCCAGTGTAGTACAGGTTCACACGAAGAGTGCGCGTCACGTCTTGATCTAGTGGGTTGTACACACAAAGCATGCCCTTCTCATCAAGCCGAGGATTGACGTGCAAGATCCAATCGAGTTCGCGTCCGTCGGCGCGGCGTCCGTGGATGAAATCCGACTCAAGGATGTCTCGATAGGTTTTGAACCAATCAACAACAGACTTCACCAAGTCGCGAGTTTCTTCAGTGTCAAACAAACGCGGCCCACGGTAGTGCGCCTGAACACCCATACCCAGGTTGGCGTGCAACATGCGTTTATAGTGATCGAGATGCTGGCGCAATGGCTCGATCGTCGCGTCCGGCCCCCCTCCGTGGTACTCCGAGAGTGGGACAAACATCCAACCCATGCTTGGTGTCTTGGTCCACGATCCGTCGTAAATGTTCTGGCGGGTATGAATCAGCTGATGTGTACGGGGGAGCGACCAGTTCACCTCGCGGTACCCCATCCCGCACTTGTTTGAGCCGCTGAGGTAGTAGTAGTCGGGCGCGTTGATATAGATTCCGACCGCGCGGAGGTTGCGGTAGAGATCCGCTGTCATGCGCCACTGCATCCAACGCGAGTCATGAATCCCAGCTTGGAAAGGTGCCCGAGGGGTGATGTCAACGTCCCCGGGATAGGGCCCGTCGTTCTCGAATTGATCGAAACCGGTGGCCTCGTAGAACCCTTGGACGGTCCGCAGCCACTCCTGACCCCACACCGAAGTGACCGCCGGACACTGACCGTGCGTCGGGCGCTGACCCTCGGGCGAGACAATCATGTTGTCGCTGCCGACATCGCGCGACGAAAACAACGAGTAGCAGCCCAGTTCGATTTCCTTCTTCTCGGCGTAGTCGGACACCTCTTTCCATTGGGCAAGGAAAGCGGGGTCACGGTTCTCCATGTCGAACCCACTACCAAAGCTAAGGATGATCACTTCGAACCCAACCGCCGCGGCTTCATCAATCGCGGTGAGCACTCGATCGGCACTGTTCGTCAGTAGATGATGCGTGATTGGGTTCTCCGTGACCCACGGCGCAACGGTGCGATACATCCGCTTGAGCGCGAGGCCGCGGCGGTCACGTTCAGAGTTGTCGTATGCCAGCTCGAACACGCGAAACCCCTGGAACATCTCGCCCGGCGAAACGCGTTGAGCAGGGCCGTAGGTCGGCTCACACACCAAGAGGCACGGCGTTTGTCGGGCCCAGTTCACCTGTGTCGCATACAGATCATCCGGGCGCCAATGCACAGCGTGGCGGTTCGCGTTCTCGTGATTGAACCCTCCGAAGGCGAAGTCAGTCTCGATGTGAAGGTAGTCGGGCGGCGGAATCGCGGCCCCTTCGCGGGCCTCGACCCAGTTTGAGTACTCAACGACCGCGAGTTCTTCCCCGGTGAATCGATCAACTGTGATCTGTCGCGCCGAGTCGTTGTGGATGGTCAACCATTTGCTCATCACCGGGATGCCGTCGTACAACTCGTAGTGAACACTGACACGCACCTGACGCGACTCGGCCATCCGCTCGCTCACCGCGGCAAGACCCTCAATATCGAGACCGCCATAGGCCGCGAACCGCTGAACTTTCAGCCGTACCAACTCTCCAGCTTCGTCGTGATCGTCACCAGCGCCGTGCACGTCCATCTTTCCGACACGAACCGCGCCTGGCTCGTTCGCATCGCCGAGCTTTGTTCGGCCGTAGTTCGCCCATTCGCCACCCTCTGGCTTCGCGTCGCAGAACACGGCGCCGCCGCTGATCCGCAGGCGCAGAGTCCATGATTCGCTCGTACCCAACGGCAATCGCCCACCAAGCGCGGGGTTCTCATTGCGGCCATCCCACAAACCCAACAGCGGTTTGCCATCACCTTGATTGCCAAGATGACGGATGTTGAACTTGATGACGCGATGATCAAAGACCAACGCGATGCCCGGCCCCCAGCTGGCGCTCCGGTCTGTGCCAACGTCGATCGTCGCTTCAACAGTCCGCGTGCCTCGCGGCAATTTTCGCTCAGCAAAGGTCGCGGTGTTGGCGCGCGTGTAAATCTCGCCAGGTTTGCCTTCATTCTCGAAGGAGCTGCGTTCGTGCGCTTCAGACGTGTGGATGTTCCAACCGTCGAGCGATTCGAACTTGTCCTCGATTAACGCCACCCGACCGAGATCGCTCGGTGGCGCATCGATTGATGTCTGGTTGTCACGTCCGCTTGGGCCGACCGTCGCGACTCCACCGAGCGTCGCCTCAACCTGACCATCTTGTAGCGGCGGCATCGCATAGTTCATGCGCAGATACACACCTTCTGGCGGCCAAGTCGCGTCCGGAGCTGAATGCCGACGCCTGCCCCAGGCGAGGCGCTCAACCGGTTCACCGACCTCTAGACCCACTAGCTGCATGGCCCGGGGGTCAGCCTTCATACCAGCGATCCACTGTGGTGTCAGGAAGGCATGGTTCGGCTGACCAGTGAGCCCGCCGACGTCGTAGCTCACGCCGTCAATCGTGACCCGCGCTTCGGGTCGAATCGCGCGCAGCATCGCCTGCCCGTTCATCAGGTTGTCGAACCCAATACACGCCCCGTTCGGCGCAACCCGCCAGGTTCGGCGAATCAGCCCGTTGTCGAGGATCAGTTCATCGCCTCCCGTGCCAGCCCAGACACGGGCCTCGAACGGAGACGCATCGATCAGATAGTCGGCGCTAGACCTCTCTACCTTGCCGAGCACCGGGATGCCGAGCATGTCGTAAGCCAACGCATAGCGTCGACCGAGTGTGATGCACGACGCGCGATCGAAGTGGACCATGTGACGGTCGGGAGAGGTCGTCCCAGTCGCACTGACAAAGGCGGTGCGCTCCAAGCGTTGCGGCAGCGTGCGCAACGCACGGCGAACTTGGTCAATCTGACGTACGCGCTCCGGTGCATTGTGGTCCGGGCCAGTGCCGTAGAATGGCGCGAGATCGCCGACGATGAACGGCAGGTCGGGATCACCAAAATCTTCGCGGGCAGCGACAACAAGCGCTTCGAGCTTGGCGGCATACGCGGCTGCACGATCGGGGCCGACAGTGTCCGATTCGCCCTGATGCCAGAGAATGCCTTTGATCGTTCCGGCCCGCTTCGCCACGCGTGCGCGCGCTACCGCGTTCTCCCACGTTGGCGAACCAGGCCCGATTCCGTCGATGTTCGTTCCACCCCAGGCGCACGGCACCAACCCAACTCGCACACCGGATCGCCTTTGCACGTAGGCCTCGGCAAACGAGAGACCGAGCCCGAAACCATCAGTCGACAAAACGTTGTGGAGGGGGTGCGTGGCAAGCCGCCACTCGATCGGCGTTAACGGCCTTGCCGAGCGCTTGTCGCATTCTCCACCCAGTACAAACACTCCCGGAACTGGCCGATCGTCTCCAGGTTTCACCAGGCCGAAGCCTGCCATGTTTGATTGACCCATCAACAGAAAGATGTGCAGGTCTTCAACCTCGATGGGGTCCTGGCTCGCTTGGTTCGCACACGTCACGGCGACCACCGCGGTGCTACTCGCTAGGGCGGAGGCAAGAACGAGAGCAACCAGTGCGAAGAAGCTTGCGGTTGACGCGTTTCTGAACATGGACATCGTTTGTAGTCTCCGCGATCAGAGGGGTGTGGTGGCTCCAAGACGTGAGTCACCGTCGCCATCCATGCTGAACTCTTCCCGGAGCCGGCGGCCGAAGGAAAGGGCTGGGCTGGCGATCTGGATTTGGCAGGTGATCAGAATCCAGGATCTGAGTTGGCACCGGAATCCCACGGTGTTCGAGATCACACCGCGACCAAACCCGATAGCTCCCCTGATGATCCTGCTCGTTGTGGAACACCGCAACCCTGAGCCGCAATGCAGGCCGCAGCAGGAGGGATCACCGCGATGCCGCACGCGTTGCTGGAGGACTTTTCTCGAAGTGGCATGGCGCCGTTGTCGAGGAATGGAGCCCTCCCCCGCAACGCCCATCGAATCCTCTGCCACAAGTTTCGCGCCCGCGTAGAATCCGCACCTGGAACATGACGGATCTCCACCCAGACTTCCAAAGCTTCGACGAGTTCTGGCCGTTCTACGTTGGCGCGCACCAGCGGTGGGCGTGCCGACTACTCCACTACCTGGGCGCGCTCGGTGCACTGACGTGCATCGCGCTGGCATTCACCACGGGACCGTTGTGGTGGCTCGCCGTCGCTCCGGCGCTCGGCTACGGCTTCGCCTGGATCGGGCACTTCGGCTACGAGCGCAATATGCCGGCGACGTTCGACTACCCGTTCTACTCGTTGATCGCCGAGTTCAAGATGTTCGCACTGGGCGTCCAAGGCAGGATGGGCGCCGAAGTGCGGCGCTACTACGGACCTGTATCGGACGACGACATCGCTTCATCCGGCGAGTAGTCGCCCGGGTTTTCGACGTGCAGTTTGCGCCGAATGTCGGCGACCGGCGTGTCCCACTGCTCTTCCCACTTCTGGGCCAGCAACGGTTTGGCGCCGT
>CBESZZ010000045.1:0-12231 GCA_965534055.1 uncultured bacterium
CAGTTTGTGTACGGGACGTTCGATGCAGGACGAACCGTGCAGGCACTACACACGAACGAACAAGCGCCGAGCGGCAGCAACCGCTTCACCTCCCGCGGCGTCGACAACATCGTGGTCTTGGATTTGGCCGTTGGCGGTGTCGATCCGAACGAGGTGTACTTCTCTTCGTTCGATCTGGGCGTTTGGCGCAGCGCCGATGGAGGCTTGAGTTTCACACCGTGCAACCTGCCGCAGTACACCGGCGGTTGGAACGGTGCCGGCGGTTCCTCCTGGTCGGTGATCACCGACCCCAACCGCGCGGGCGTCGTTTGGGCACCGCAGGCCGGCAGCCGCAGCGAAGCGTCGACATTGCTGCAAAGCACGGATGCAGGCGTAACTTGGACCCCGCAAGGAATTGGTGCATTGCCTGCAGCGCCACTGCTTGGCCTCTCACTGGACCCTGGAAGTCCTGCCTCTGCGCGCACGCTGTACGTCACCGCCATGGGCAACGTGTGGAAGGGCACGCAAGACGGCACGCAATGGAGTCTCGCGTTTACCGAAGGTGGACTGCGCACCACGGCCGTAGATGCATTCCAAACCAACGCAGTGTACGCCGGCGGTGAAGCGGGCTTCTTTCGCTCCATGAACGGCGGCGCAACGTGGACGGAGACCGGACTCGCGGCGATGCGCGGTCGCTTCCCCGGCGTGCCGTTCAGAACGTGGGAAGGCGTCTACGACATCACCGCGGATCCGCGCCAACCCGGCGTGGTCTACGTCACCGCCGTCGGCGCCGGCAAAGGCCTATGGCGCAGCCGCGACTTTGGGGCGACGTGGGATCCGAAGTTGATCACCGACAACCATGCTCGCAGCGTCGCCGTCGATCCAAACAACCCGAACACGATCTACCTCGGTTCCTCCAGCGCCTTCGCCTCGGGCGGCTTTCGTTCCGGTTCACGTGGCATGCTCGTTTCCAACGATGCGGGTGCGACGTGGAACACCGCGAACGAGGGATTGGCTTGGCCCTTCGTGTTGCCAATCGCCATGTCACCCGCAGCACCGGGTGCGGTTTGGATTGCTTCCCCCGGCACAGGCCTTGCGCGTCGAGACTTCTGCGGAACGGCCGGTTGTGTCACGCCCTGGATCGCACAACCCGTCGGTAGTGGTTGCCCAGGAACGGCCGGCATCACCCCGTCAATCCAAGTGTTCGGCGCACCCGCGACGACGGGCGCGGCATTCAGCTTCGATCTCGCCAGCGCCCGCGTGAACACGCTGGCCATCCTGGCCCTTACGGGCGGGCTGTCGAACAACTTGCTCAGCAACCAACCGCCGCACGGCCAAATTTGCGGGCTCTATCCCGCGGCCCCAGCATGGTCGCCCCTGTTGGCTACGGGCGGCACAGGGTCCGCCAGCGTCTCGTTCACCATGGACCCAAGTTTTGTTGGGGTGCAGGTGTTCGGCCAGTTCTTGGTGTTCGATCCGAACGGCGCAATCAGCGGCCTCTTCAGTGCGTCTCCAGCGATGAATCTGCGCGTCGGTCAGTGACGATCAACCACCGCCGCCTTCTTGAGGCTTGAGTTGCACCGTGAGCACTACGCCCTCCATGTCGGATCGCACCTCAAACTGGCTACCTGGAATCTCGTAGAGGTGACTGGGTTCGATTTGGATCGAAATAGGCCCTTTGGGGATCCCGTTCAACACGAACGAACCGTCGTCCTTCACGTTAACGCCGCCGTGGTACGTGCCCCCCGTCTTGGCCATGATCCAAACTTGATCGTCGTCTTTGACCACCGAGCGATCGAGTTGCCCGCGAATGGTGAACAGCCCTTCCGCGACCAACGCTACATCCAGCCGTCCACCGCCGGGCATCACACGCTGCTCTACGCCCTTCTCCCGTGACTCGTAGTCGTCCGTCATGATCGTTCCTGCGATCGTGATCGGGCCAGCCGGAATCATCGGCAGCGAGAACTTGCCGTCCCCATCCGTCATCGCGAACAGGCTTGCCGTCGGAACCAATCAACGTTCCGTGCAATTCACCCATCGAAAGCGCCACTTGAAGATTGCGCGCTTCTCCTTCATCGAGCGTCAAGGTTTCGTCGTGCAGCGACCACGTAAACTGAAGGAACGACTCGCCATCCAGCACAGGCCTTATCTCGACCCTGCACTGACCCGCGGGAACTTCCCCGAAATCGAACATGCCTTGCTCGTTGGTTTTCTCCGAACGTTCACGGTTTTGCGAATGATCCATGGAGTCGAGGGCGCTGATCGCACCCGGAACGCCGCCGGACGCTGAGGCACTTGCGGTTCGCGAAGCGCCGAAAGACCTGACCTTGACCATCAGATCCTTCCGCGGCACGGAGTTGACGGTCACCGTGCCACTGAGAAACGCCACGGGCCCAACGATGACCGGATCGAGATCGAGCAATGCTGGAGATGCGGCGTCCTCAGCGACGAGCACGTCCATCTCGGGCATGTCGTTGCCCATCCGCGCCATCATCATCGATCCCATCAGCGACTTGCTTGAGAGCATGTCGCTGATGGGAGCGATCACGTTGACGTTGTATTCTCCCGGCTGAAGGCCCGTGAAGCTGAACTTCCCGTCCTTGTCCGGCGAACCAAAGCGTGGAGTCGGACCAAGCTCATCGCCTTGGTTGGCAGTGCACACCACGGTGAACTCGCCGGGCTCCACCGGCTTGCCTCTGCGGACGAGAGTCCCATCAATTGAGCCCGGCTTGCGCATCTTCAGCACCAGCTCCGTTTGGCCGGCAGCGATGGACCCGACGAGCGAGCCAAACGCTGGGTGTTTGACACCGACCTCGGCACTCGCTCCCACTGCCACGCGAAATCGCTTGCGACCGTCGGAGTCGGTACGGCCGGCGGTCACCGGCGCTTCGCGGAGCTGGCGCCATCCCTTGCCGTCGATGCCTTCTGGGCGTTCCTCGTGGTAACTGACCAATGCATTGCGAAGCCCCACACCGTCAGGATCCAAGACCTGCACGATCACCTCGGGAGCCGGCATGGGCGCCAGCACGACTTCGCCGTTGGCGTCGCTGACATCCACGGTCTTCGCGACGTCGCCCGCACCGGGCACTCGCGCAAGCACGATATATTTGGATGGCTCGAGGCCGGTGATCAAGAACGTGCCATCTTCCTGGCGGCGAACGGTGCCGTCATTCTTCTCGTTCGGTCCAACAACGGCCTCCACAACCCCAAACATCACCAGCTCCAAGCCTTCGTTTCCGAGTCTGCCCTCAGAGATGTGCAGTTTGGCCAGTTGCGGATCCAAGCCCGCATCGGTTGGCTGAATCGTTACCTGGATGGAGCGCGTCGCATCGAACACAATCTCGATGTCTTGTTCCACTGGCCCTGGCTCGGATCGCACCCAACTCTGGCCGGGCCCGCGGCGCGCTGCGGCAGTGACGCGCCCCGGCGGGAAACCCTGTGCATGGAACTCACCCTTCGCATCGGTGACCCCCAGACGAATCGCAAAGTCCAACTGTCCGGCCTTGGACGTCGGGCCCGCGAGAATCTCCGCGCCAACAACCGGTTCGCCTTCCCCATCCACCACGCGACCGTAGACCTCTTCGCCTTCGCTCATCCTGACGTCGCCCAACTCGGTGACCGCGTTGCTCTTCACGCGCGCATTGGGTCGAACCGCGGGCTGCAGATTCTTCTTTGTGGCCATGAAGAAGTTCATGCCTGGGGTCAGGCCAATCAACCGAAACGCTCCGTCCGCGTCGGTGACGCCCTGTGAGATCGGCAACTTCTTGAACAAACCCTCGGCAGCTGGCGGCAACAGGACTGCCTGTGGCGAGGACGAGTTGCGCAGGATCACCCCGCCTTTTGGATCGAACCATTCGAAAGGCACGAAGCCGGCGATTTGGCCCGGCAAGTCCGCAGCACGCACAACGGCACCAGGAACAGGCTTGTCGTCTTCATCCACAATCCGTCCAGCCAAGACACCGGTGCGATCCAGGACGATGTCCTCCAGCTCGACAACCTCACCAGGACCAGGTGTGCGGTCGATCAGCTTCCACGCTTCGCCCGCAACGATCTCGGTGTCCACGTGTGCGCGAAGCGCGTAGATGCCGTCGGGAAGCAGACCGCGAATGAAGAACACTCCTTCGCTGTCCGTTGTCGCTGCGCTGCTCTGCAGATCGAAGTCCGTGGGCGGCGCCGCGAAGAGATCCATGGACTCCATCAAGAAGGAGTCCATGGAGCCACGGATGACGCTCACCTCGCCGTCGACCACAGGACTGCCATCCGCGGTCACTACCCGACCCTTGAAGCCGGTCAGCGCAGCGGCGATTGCTGGGTCATCTTCCAGTGGATCGACCGTTGCCGCTGCTGCTGCCGAGGACGCAATCTCGCTACGGTTGCTAGCACCCACCGAGGACTCCCCAGCACTCGCCGCCGCTGGATCCGTGCCGGAATCGCTCTCAACTCGTGTCTCGGGCCCGGTGGAGCTCGGCGGCGGTTCTCCGCCACCACGCAGAAGCAGAAACGCGGCGATTCCACTCGCGAGCAGCAAGAGGGCAAGAACGATCGTTTTTGGGGTCATGGCGGGGAGAGGGCAGAGGGCGTGGGCCGAGACCCGGAAACAGGCCTCATGGAGACTGCACGGCTTGCCGCGCATTGTGGGCTCCCGGCGACCTGACGGGCAAGGTCATCGCGAGGATCGAGGGATCGAAGTGCGCGTCGAGCCCGCGATTCTTTCCGGAATGGTGGGACGGCGCCCTTGGTGCACCACGAATTTTCAGTGTCCGGAAGGGCTTCCGATCTGTCGCAGGGGCGGGCTCGACGCACCCTGAAGCCGTTCGCGGCCGACGCTCTGGCCGACCCGAAACTACTTACCGTCGTCTTTTTGCTCGCGAACGATCAGAACCAGACCCTGGACGTCACTCCGAACCTCGAGGTTCGGATCCACGATCTCGACACTCGAAGATTTGACTACGGCGAAGGAAACTAGGGGCTCATTTCCGCCATTCCGAATGGACGGGTGGAACGTGATTCGTCCCGCTGGCACACCAGAGATGGCGAACGTGCCGTCGCCCTGGATGGAGGTACCCGCGATCCGACGCCCATCGAGGCGCACACTGAGATACCCACGCAGCGGCCCCTCTTGACCGATCGCGGAACAATCTAGGCGTCCACTCAAGGTATAGGTCGGCTGCAACACGACCTCCAAACGCACCGTCGTCCCGCGCAACGCAATGCCTACTGCTCTCCCCATAAGCAGGTCCTCACTGCCCGTCGCCCGGATCGAAAACTCGCCGACCGGTACGGTGGGAAAGGTGCATCGCCCGTCTTCGTCAGTGGTTTTCTCACCGGCGCCGAGCCGGACAAATGCTTTGGGCATCGGCAGTCCGGCGTTGTCCCGAACCGTCACTTCGAGTTGCCCAACGTCAGCGTCGATCGAACGATCCGTCACCGATCCAGCCTCTAGATTGATGGCCTCTCGGAAGACCCGTTGCCCACGTTCGAAGACCTCATCTGTTCGTTTCAGGTCAACGCTGATCACACCGCTGCCGGCAACCACTTGACCGAAATCGAAGGTCCCGTTTTTCTCGGTGACCATTCTCCGTTGCCGACCGGTGGGAGGCCACCAACGAACCGTCAGCCCTGCACTCAGCGCACCATTGACGCGAACCGTTCCGCGCAAGAAGGCAACCGGCCCGTCCACACCTGGCTCGAGTTCGAGAGTGACCGACGCGACTCCGCCCGGAATGACCTCGATCGATTTGCGCGGCAACTCCGTGATCATCATGACCTCACCGATGGCCTTCGTGATTTCGGTCCCAGACAGAAGCTTCCGCACCGGTGGCAACACCTGCAGTCTGTACCGACCCGGTTGCAGACCGCCGAACGAGAAGTGACCGTCCTTGTCTGGACTACCGAATCGCGGCGTGGCGCCCATCCCGCCGTCTAGTTCTCGCGCGAAGCATGCGATCGAGAATTTCTCGGTTGCGGCAGGCGGCTGCCCTTGCCTCGTCATGACGCCTTCGATCGCGCCGGGGAGCTGCATCTGCAGCACCGCATCCTTTGCTTCGATTGCGATCTTCCCCAGCACTGTTCCGAACGCCGGATGATTCACACTCACTTGAGCTGTGGCGTCTTGGCTCAACTCGAGCCGAAGCATGCCTTCCGCATCCGTCAATCCAGCGTCGGTTGGCACGTCGCGCACTGAGCGAAGGTAGCGGCCCTTCGCACCGGATCTCACCCGACGCGACCGATACATCACGCGGGCGTTCCGCAACCCTGCTCCGTCCGGATCGAGGACCTGCAAGGCAACGATACGGGCGAGATCAGGAGTCAGAGTGACCTCCTGATCTTCTTTCCGGAGGTCCACCTCTGCGGCCATATCCGCGGCGCCGGGCACACGGACCACAACCGTGTAGCGCCCAGGCTCAAGACCAGCTGCTTTGTAGCTGCCGTCATCCTCGAGCTGCACTGCACCGAGCACCGGATCGCTGGATGCCGCTGCCACGGGTAGCGGATCGACCAAACCAAACATCACCTTCTCGGCGGCACCCATCATGCGCCCTGCACTCAACTGCACCTTGGCTTGCCCGACATCGAGAGTCTCGCTCTTGGGTTCGATTCGAATGGTGAGCGAACGCCCCGTCGCGAGCACGATCTTGATGTCTTGCTCCACAGAGATCGGTTCCGAACGCACCCATGGCTGACCTGGTCCTCGGCGCGCAGCAGCGGTGACACGCCCCGGCGGAAAACCTAGGCTGGTGAACTCTCCCGCCGCGTTGGTGACGCCCAGTGGAATGGCGAAGTCCAGGGGAATCGCCAACGATGTGGGCCCAGCGAGCACTTCGACACCAGCCATCGGTTCGCCGTTCTCGTCGACCACGCGACCAAAAATCTCTTCGCCTTCACGCAGCGTCACGTCATTCAATTCAGTGATCTCGTTGGCCTTCACGCGCACGCTGGGTAGAGCTTCAGGTCGCAGCCCGCGAAGCGTCGCCGTAAACAAATTGCTGCCGACGGTCAGACCTACGAGACGATAGTGACCCTCGGCATCGGTCATTCCTTGAGCGATGGGCAGGTCCTCGAACCGCCTCTCGACAATCGCGGGGAACATCAGGGCACGAGGCCCAAGGTTCTCTCGAACAATGACCCCGCCCGTGGGGTCAATCCATTCGAGAGGCACCAAGCCGACCACTTGACCGGGCACATCCGCGGCGCGGACCCGAACCCCTGGCAACCCCTTCCCCGCTTCATCCACAATCCGCCCAACCAGCACACCGGTTCGGTCCAGGATGACATCGCCCAAGTCGACCGTTTTGCCCGGGTCCGGAACTCGATCCACCAGTTCCCACGCCATGCCGTGATGGTTGTCGGAGTCGACGTGCGCACGCAGCGCGTAGAAGCCGTCCGGCCAAACGCCCTCGAATCGAAACTTGCCCTCGGCATCGCTGCGGCTTTCACCACCAAGAATCGAGATGCGCGGCATCGAGTCGTTGAACTGGTCGGTCTTCACATCGATGAACGAATCCAATGCACCGCGAAACAGCTTCAGCGAAGCGTCGGGAATCGGCGCGCCATCGGCGGTCACCAAGCGCCCCACAAACCCGGTCATCGCGTGGACAATGGCAGGGTCTTCCATCAGGTCCGAGGTCAACGTGGCGGGCTCTCCAACCTGCTGTCTGACGCCGTCTGCCAAGTTCTCTGCACCGGGATCGACTCCAAGCGCTTCAGGCTGCTGGAACGAGCTCTTTTCGGTTGCTCCCGGATCGGGCGCTTCGGTCGAACCTTCCCCGCTAGACACGAACATCGTGAGCAGCGCGCCACCGGCCAACAAGACGCACAAGACCAAGAACAGTTTGCGTGACATGCGACGTATGGATGGAGGGTTCTGGGCTTCGCCCGCGGAGTTGCCGCCGCAGAATCGCGACGAAGATGCACCCGGAATCCTATCGAAGGCGGCTTATCTGCACTGCGCAGGGGCCCGACTAGATCTCGACCAACTAGTCCATGGTCCGCCAGTCGTTGCGGACTCGCCGCCGCGTGCCGCGATCGCCGCTATTTGGTCAGACGCTTCGCAAACCGCGGCTTGCCGTCCATCCCGCGCACCGAAACGTCGATGCCTTCCCCGTCGAATCGGCACCACACGAAGCCACCGCCCGTCCCGACCCATTCCGTGTCCGCCGTCCAGCGAGCACTGGCGGCGCCCTGCACGCCACCGCCACCACCAGCTTGGATCTGCGTCAACCTGCCAACCGTTTGCACGGACGAATAGTTGCCGCCGGCTCCAATCCACAGGTCAGGCTTCTTGTCGGCCAAGATGCCGCTCAGGATCTTCAGCAGCGCTGCGGACTCCGTACGTTCGGCGTCGCCATCCGCGCCATCGAGCGCTGCGCCAGCTTCCAGCAACTGCGAAGCAAACACGACTCGCCAATCCGCTTCGACTCCAAGCAAATGGCTAACTAGCGTACGGTACCTGCGGGTTGCCGGATGCATGACCGATCCGGTGATCACGCGAGTGTCGACACCAACGAACAGGATGGTCTTGCCGCGACAGCTCGCTGCGAACGAGTAGACCGGCGCGGGATAGTCAAAGCGGCTGGTGAAGTTGCCGTACTCGACCAGTGCTCCGCCGCGGTAGTCCGTCTCTTGGGATCCTGCGATGAAGTGGAACGGCAGTTTGAGCGCCGCCGGAAAGAGATCCTCAAACAGCTCGTTCAATCGCGGATCAGCGATCGATTCGACCTTCTTGGCGCCAAACACGTTGCCCAACAACAACACAAGATCCAACGGGCCCTCGGGTGCCAGTGCACCCAACGATGCGCCTACAGCTCGCGCGCCTTCCAAAGACGAAGCCATGTTGCCGAACGCCGCGAAGACCACGTCTTCTTTGTCCGGCGTGTCTTGAATTCGAATGGCCTGCGAGCGCTTGGGCGCGTCGACGACGGTCGCCGCTGCACCCTGCGGGCTTTGTTCTGCCGGCGGAACGGCACCCGGCTGGGATTCAGCGGAGGCGTTGGTGCCGCTCTTGGGATCCTGCGATCCGTTGTCGCCGGAGCCGCTGTCGCCGGAGCCACTATCGCCCGGTCCGCTGTCGCCACAGCCGAATAGGCCGCACGCGAGAACACAACTCACGGCAAGCAACCACTGATTGCCCGAAGCTCTGACCGCTACATGCCTCTTCAGAGTTCTCATGATCTCAAGTCGACGCATGCGGGTTGGAGCAATCAGGCGGTTCGAACTACGGAGCCTTGCGCAGCGCAACGCCGGTCGAAAGCATCTCGACCTTCTTCTTGCCGTCCTTCTCGATCACCTTCACTTCGCCTTCGGCGATGGCGCTGCGATCGAGAATGTCGGAGGTCGGCACAACGAACGCGTGAGCGGTGTCCACCAAGATGGCGGATTCGCGCGAACCGAGCTTGAGCCAGCAACCGGCCTTTTCACAGACCGCGTTGACTGGGCCTTCGAGCCGAACCGTCTTACCGACGAACGATGCGGGGTTGGCTAGGACCGCGGCCACGTCAACCGTGTCACCCTTGGTGACGCCTTTGCCGAAGTGGTCGAACTTCATCGAGTCCAACATCGCCATGCCACCCGCGCCTCCGCTGGGCTTGGAGGCCGGCGTGCCGGCAGGCTGCGACGCGGCTGCGCCGTTTGGGGTTTTCGTGTCTCCCGGCGATGCGGCGTTGCCGTTGCCCGTCTCTGGATTGTTGGATGGGTCCTGAGCCGTTTCGGTGCAGGCGCAGAAGAACAACGAGGAGAGGAGTAGGGTGGGGAAGATCTTCATTGGATTCTGATGTAGGGGGTGTCGCCCGGTCCGGCACCATAACCGTCCGCGACACAGTGAGCTTGGGCAAAAAGCACCGGCGACGCTTGCGCGCGCGGAGGGGCGGTGCATGGTGAAGCCAGACCTAGGGCCGGCAAGCCCCTGCACGGCTTTCGGCGTCGATCGTTCCCTTTACCCGGCGTTCCTTCCCCCTGGCCCCACGCCCGTTTCGGGCGAGTCTCCACCAAACCACCGTGGCTCGTCAGGTTCTGCCCATGTTCCAGCCAAACTTCGATCGCTGCTCCTTGCTCCCTTGCCGCGGAGAGATGCGGGCTGGTGAAGGCAAGTTAGCGAGCGTTGTTGCGCTAGGCCGCAGGCCGTCGGTTTTGCATGCAGGCGCGTCGTCTACGGGAACCCTGCGAAATTCGAAACGGAATTCGGCCCTGTGGTCCAGCTAGTCCGCGGACTGCTGCTGCTGCTATGTCTCGCGTCCCTCGGCGCGCTGGCGGTGGTGGTTTGGGTCGCGACACAACGCATCGGCATGGCCCACGACCTCGAGTGGATGGAAGGCTCGATGGTCGACCACACCTGGCGCGTGCTGCATGGATTGCCGATCTACAACGCGCCGAGCGTCGACCACGTCGCGTATCTCTACACGCCGCTCTATTGGTGGCTCTGCGCGGTGGCGAGCCTTGGCTTGGGCGAAGGCTGGCTCACCTGTCGCCTGGTCAATCTAATCGCGTTCGCGGGGGTTACTGCGACGCTGATGGGGCTGGTCTACAGCGCCTTCCCTCAGCGCGAAGGTGTACGCCCCAAGTTCGCGCCGTGCGTCGCCGCAGGGTTGTTTCTTGCGTGCTACGGCGTGACCGACTCTTGGTTCGATCTAGCGCGCAACGACGGCGTGTTTCTGTTGTTCGTCGTCGGCGCAGCATGGCTCGCGCTTCGTCCGCGTTCCGCGCAACGAAGCGTCAACGTGAAGCTTGGCATCGCGGCCGGGATCACGCTGTTGCTCGCGTTCTTGGGAAAGCAAACCGCGATCGCCTGCGTGCCGGTGACCGTCGTGGCCGCAGCATTCATCAGCATGCGACGCGCCATGTGGATCCTTGGCACAGCGGTCTTCGCCATTGTCGTCACCACGGCGATCTATTCGTGGCTGACCGACGGGTGGTTTTGGTTCTTTGTGTTCCATATGCCAAGCGGTCATCACCTAGACCCAGAACTCGCGGCGGTGTTTGGCAGCTCAGATCTACCACGTGCGATTCCCAGCGTCCTCGCCGGCATCGTGCTGCTCTGCGTCGCTTCGCGCATCCAGGCCGCCCCTGCACGCGTGAACGATGCATCTGAGCAAACACGCCGCAACGCACCGACGAGGAGGGCCTGGAGTTTGGTGGCTTGGGCAGCAGGCATGCTGGCGGTTTCCTTCGTTACCCGGTGCCACGTTGGCGGTCACGTCAACACGCTGCTGCCCATGTATCTGGGGAGCGCAGTGCTGTCGGGCGCACTCCTACTAGCGGTGCGGGAGCGACCCCGGCTGTTCGTGGTCGCCTGCCTGCTTGCCCTCGCCCAATTCGCCGTCCTGGTGAAAGACCCCCGTCCGTTCCTGCCCAGCGAACGCCAGCAAGAAGCGCAGCGAGAGCTCGCGGCACTGATGCAGGAACAGGATGGCCGCGCGACTTGGGCGCCAGCACACGGCGGATTGAACCGAGCCGCAGGCGCACCCCCGATGTCTCACGCCATGGCAATCGGCGACGTCTACCGCAGCGGTGTGCCTTCACCAGCGAACCCGGATCCCGACCCGTGGTCGCGAGAAGTGTGGTTTGGACTGCAAACCAGCATCGCCGAGTCACTGGCAAGTCAGCGGTTCTCGCGCATCGTGCTCGACGACGTCTTCACCAGCATCCTCGCCCCTGCGCCGGAGACCGGGTACGTCATGGTCTCACCACCGCCGTACACCGACATTTCAGCGCTCGGTTTGCCGGTTGGCTTGGCCATCCTGCCCATCCGCGTTTTCGAACGCCGTCCCTGATTCACCTCCTCTCTCGACACCGAACCCATGACAGACGCGACTGATACCCGAGCTCCCGTGACCTTCGCCCGAGGCGACGGCATCGGCCCCGAAATCATGGATGCGACGCTGCTCCTTTTGGATGCCGCCGGTGCTCGTATTGACTGGGATGAAGTCGAGATCGGTCGCGCCGTGTTCGAACGCGGCCACTCAGCGGGCATCGAGCCAAGCACCTGGGATTCACTGCGCCGCACCAAGGTATTCCTGAAAGCACCAATCACGACGCCACAGGGCGGCGGCTTCAAGAGCCTCAACGTCACCACCCGCAAGACGCTCGGCCTGTATGCCAACGTGCGGCCTTGCGTGAGCTACCACCCCGCCGTCACGACGAAGCATCCTGCGATGGACGTCGTGGTGATCCGCGAGAACGAAGAAGACACCTACGCGGGCATCGAGTACCGACAAACACGTGAAGCAACGCAGTGCTTGAAGCTGATCACCCGCGCTG